>SKNP01000027.1 GCA_007120485.1 Nitriliruptoraceae bacterium | reverse complement strand
TCCTCGAGGTCCGGGTGTTCGGCTCCGTCGGCCGGATGTACCTCGGCGGCGAGGAACGCGACGTCGAGGTGGGCTGGCAGGCCGCCGTGGCCGCGCTCGAGGCCCTCGAGGGCCGCGAGCCGACCAAGTAGTACGACCCGATCCCGACCCGATCCCGAAACGCGAGGAGAACGACTGATGGCTGAGGCCCTGGGGATGATCGAATGCCGGAGCTTCCCGGCGATGGTGGAAGCTGGCGATGCGATGGTGAAGGCCGCGAAGGTCGAGCTGGTCGCGATGGAGAAGACCGGTGGCGGCTACGTCACTGCGGTGGTCCGTGGCGACGTCGCCGCGGTCAAGGCCGCGGTGCAGGCCGGTGTGCTCGGTGCCGAGCGCATCGGTGAGCTGACCAGCAGCCACGTCATCGCGCGTCCGCACGCCAACATCGACCAGGTGCTGCCGCTGGGCCGCGATGGGGAGGGCGCCACCGACGACTAGGCGACGGGTGACGCCGTGCTCGTCGCGGACCCCACGGGGCCGCACCGGACACGCCACGACCCCGCCCGACAAGGAAGGTGGTGCCATGCTCCTCGGACGCGTCGCCGGCACGTTGGTGTCGAGCCGCAAGGATCCCTCGATCGAGGGGATCAAGCTGTTGATCGTCCGCTCGCTCGATGCGGACGGTGAGGAGACCGGCCAGTCGATCGTCGCGATGGACGCGGTCGGTGCCGGGGTCGACGAGGTGGTGCTGCTCGCTCAGGGCAGTTCCGCCCGCCAGACCGAGGTGACCCACAACCGGCCCTGCGATGCCGTGGTGATGGCCATCGTGGATACGTGGGAGGTCGGCGGGGAGGAACGGTTCCACAAGCACCGTGAGGGTGATGGATCGTGAGCACGCTGTCGTCGGAGGAGATCCAGCGGATCATCGAGCGGGTCAACCTGCGCCTGGGGGAGACCTCCGGCGGGCGGGGTGACCTCCTGCGTGGCCGGCATGACCTCGCCGACGGCGTGGACGCCGATCTGGGTGAGGGCATCTACGCCACCGTCCCGGAGGCGGTCGCCGGTGCGTCCCGGGCGATGGCCGCGTTCCAGAGCGCCGGGCTGGAGCTGCGCAAGCGCATCATCGCTTCCGTGCGCGAGTCGATGCTCGAGCAGGCCGAACGCCTGGCTGAGATGGCGCACGCGGAGACCGGGCTCGGCCGCGCAGCCGACAAGGTGATCAAGAACCGGCTGGTCACCACCAAGGCGCCCGGTCCGGAGGATCTCGAACCGCAGACCACGACCGGCGACCAGGGCATGATGGTCACCGAGTACGCGCCGTTCGGTGTGGTCGGCGCCATCACCCCGACGACCAACCCGACGTCCACGATCATCAACAACACCATCTCGATCGTCTCCGCCGGCAACGCGGTGGTGTTCAACGTCCATCCGGGTGCGAAGCAGGTCTCACGGGAGAACATCCGGTTGATCAACCGGGCGATCCAGGCTGCCGGGGGTCCGGCCGACCTGGTGACCGGGGTCGCGGAACCGACGATCGACAGCGCGAAGGAACTGATGCACCACCCGGACGTCCGGCTGCTGCTGGTCACCGGCGGGCCGGCCGTGGTGCGTGAGGCCCTCAAGACCGACAAGCGGGCCGTCACCGCTGGCCCCGGCAACCCGCCGGTCGTCGTCGACCAGACCGCGGACATCGATCAGGCCGCCCGCGACATCGTCATGGGGGCGTCGTTCGACAACAACGTGATCTGCACCGACGAGAAGACCACCATCGCGGTGCGCGGGGTCGCCGAACGGTTGGTGCCGGCGATGGGACGTCACGGCGCGTACGTGCTCAAGGAGCACGAACTGCGACGCCTCGAACGGGTCATCTTCCAGGAGCTCGGCGCTCCCAACAAGCCGGGGCGCATCGACCCGGCCTGGGTCGGCAAGGACGCCGCCTCGATCCTGGCGGAGATCGGCGTGCGCGCCGACGGGGACGTGCGGTTGCTCGTGGCGCAGGTACCCAACGACCACAGCCTGGTGTGGACCGAGCAGATGATGCCCGTGATGCCGGTCACGGAGGTCGCCGACGTCGACACGGCGATCGAACTGGCCCGGACGTCCGAGCACCGGTTCGGCCACACCGCCGGGATCCACTCGACCAACGTCGACGTCATCACCCGGATGGCACGCGTGATGAACTGTTCGATCTTCGTCGCCAACGGCCCGACCTACAGCGGCCTTGGCCACGGGGGTGAAGGGTTCTGTTCGTTCTCGATCGCGACCCCGACGGGTGACGGGCTGACCCGGCCACGCACGTTCTCGCGCGAGCGCCGGATCACGCTCGTCGGCTCCTTGCGGATCGTGTAGCGATGGAGCCGTCGGTCGCCGTCCTCGAGTTCGACTCCATCGCGCATGGCATCGCGGCTGGCGATGCCATGGCGAAGCGCTCGCCACTGGACGTGTTGCTGGCCGGCACCGTGCACCCGGGCCGCTACCTGGTCCTCGCCGGGGGACTCACCGCGGACGTGGAGGAGGCGGTCGACGCGGGACGCCTGGCCTCGGCGAGCACGCTCCTCGGGCTCACCTTCCTGCCGGACATCCACCCGACGGTGGTGGCGGCGATCGGGGGCGCTCGTCACGAGGCGGGTGAGGCGCTCGGCGTGATCGAGACCCGCACGGTGACCGCGGCGGTCGAGGCGGCCGACGCGGGCGTGAAGAACGGCGAGGTGGTGCTGCGGGAGCTGCGGCTCGCCGACGACCTCGGCGGCAAGGCGTACATCCTGTTCGGTGGCCCCCTGACGGAGGTCGAAGCGGCCGTGGAGTACGGGGTCGAACGCCTCGCCGGTGGCGGGCAGCCGGTCACCCAGGTGGTCATCGCCCAACTCCACGAGGAGATGGACGCCAACCTGCGTGCGGATGGCCGCTTCCTGCCGCGGGTCGCCGGTGCACACAAGCCCACCGGTCACGATCCCGTAGGGAAGGGCCGCTGATGCAGCTCGGTCGGGTGGTCGGGACGGTCGTCGCGTCGGTCAAGGCGGACGGGTTGGAGGGCGTGCGGTTGCTGATCGTCCAGCCCCTGGACCGACAGCAGCAGCCACGCGGCACGCCGATGGTCGCCGCCGACGCGCTCGCGATGGCGGGGCCCGGCGAACTCGTCCACTACGTCAGCGCCCGCGAGGCGGCTGAGGCCATGCGCGAGACCTTCGTGCCGGTGGACCAAGCGATCGTCGGGATCGTGGACGCGGTCGAGGAGGTGCCTTCGTGAAGATCGCCCGCGTCGTCGGCACCGTGGTCTCCACGATCCACTCGGACATCCTCGACCACCGCAAGCTGCTGCTGTGCGACACGCTCGACCCCGAGGGTGATCCGGACGGCGGCTACCTGATCGCGGTCGACGTCGTCGGGGCTGGGGCCGGCGAGACGGTCCTGTTGCTCGACGAGGGCACCTCGGCGCGCCAGATCGTCGACGAGCCGTCCGGCCCGTTGCGGACCGTGGTCGTCGGCATCGTCGACGAGGTCGACCTTCCCGAGCCACCGGCCGGCGCGACCTCGGTGTCCTAGGAGACGATCGCGTCCGCGGCCAGCTCGGTGGCCTGCATCTGCCCGGCTCGCCGACGTGGTGGCTCGGTCGTGTGGTCGCCCGGTGGCGGAGCGAGCAGCCGATCGATCGTGCCGATCCACCGGCCGTGAGGATCGGCGCGGAGCGTCCGCCAGCCGCGTCGCCGTGCCGGTCGCAGGTTGCGGGGCCGGTCATCGACGAACAACAGCTGTTGCGGATCCAGCTGGGCACGCGACTCGACCAGTCCGTAGAGACCCATCTCGGGCTTGGCGATGCCGAGCACGTCGGAGATCAGGAGCCGGTCGAGGTGGCCGACCAGCCCGTGCCGCTCCAGAGCGGGGACCAGCCACTCGCTGCGGTGGTTCGACACCACCCACACCGGGAGCTGCGCCGACCAGCGGGTGAGCGTGCTGGGGGCCAGCTGCGGACCGAGCAACTGCGCCATCCGGCGCTGCCAGGCCGTGATGTCGCCCTCGAGGCCGAGCCCGTCGAGCAGTTCCCGCCAGAACGACGCTTCGTCCATCCGGCCGCTCCACAGTGCCGACCGATGGCGCTGGTAGTGGACCCGCACCCGGTGGACGGTGGTCCCGGCCTCGCGGGCCAGGTCGTGGAACAACACCAGCATCTGGTTGCTGACCAGCAGGCCACCGGCGTCCAACAGCAGCAGGCGAGGTGGTGCGGGGTGGAGGGGAGCGGTCGTGCGCATAGGGGACTCGAGGCAGGGCATGGGCGCGGGAGCTTCGCGCCGGATGGCGTGGCTGATGGGGCCGCCCTCGGACCCCGGAGGCCTCCAGTCGTTCCCCACGCGGAAGGTACCCTCCCGGGGGTACCCGACGCCGGGCCGTTCGGGCAGCCGAGCGCTGGTCGGCCACATCGGCGCCGCGTGTGGGTCGGCTACGTCGGTGCTGGGTACCGGTCTGCTGCGTCGGTGCTGCGTACCCGGTCGGCTACCGCGGCGCCGCGTGGGTGAGCCCGCTCAGACGTCGGTCGCCCGGGTGGCCACGTAGACGGTGTTGGCCGACGGCTCGCCGGTGTAGAAGTTCGGGAAGCTGACGACGTGCGCCTGCTGGTGCGCGAACGCCTCGGCCAGCACCGCCTGGAAGTCGGTGTCGGGGGGATCATCCGACCAGAGGGCGAACACCCCGCCGGGATGCAGGTGACGGGCCAGGCGTCGCAGCCCGGTCAGCGTGTAGAAGGACCGGTTGCGTTCGTCCAGGACGTGATGCGGCGTGTGGTCGATGTCGACCAGGATCGCATGGACCCGGTCCTCGGACGTGAAGCCCTCGTCACTGGCGGCGAGGTGGAAGAAGTCCCCGTGCACCAGCCGGGTCCGCGGATCGGACGTCAGGGCTGCGGCGTCGGGCAGCAGGTCCTGCTCGTGCCAGTCGATCACCGCATCGAGCGCGTCGATGACCGTCATCGACCGCACTCGCGGCTCCTCGAGCACGGCGCGGGCGGTATAGCCCAGGCCGAGCCCACCGACGACCACGTCCAACCGATCGCCCGGCGCGTGCGCCAGGCCGAGCCGGGCGAGTTCGATCTCCGCGACCGTGAACAGGCTCGACATCAGGAACTCGTCGTCGAGCTTCACCTCGTAGACGTCCAACCGGCGGGACGGTTCCCAGCGGCGTCGCAGGCTGAGCGTCCCGACCTCGGTGTCCTGGGATGCCAGCTCCTCGAACAGGCGGCTCACGGGTGCGCCACGTCGACCGTCACGGTCTGCGGGTCAGTACCCGCCTGCTCGATCGTGAACGGATGCGCGTCGGTGGTGCCGATGAAGATGCGCTTGTGGCCCTCGAAGATCGAGTTGTTGACGATCTCAACGACCACCTCGCCGTCGACGTCGACCCGGGTGAAGTCGAGTTGCTCGCGGCGCTCGTTGACCTCCTCCGGCAGGTCGAACGGCAGGCCCATGCTGACGAGGTCGAGCTGCAACACCTTGTCGCCAGCGACCTCGACCAGGTCGCCGGTGCCTTGTTCGCGTGGCTCGTCGACGTAGCGGGCCCACCATCCGGCGGGTGCGTCGTCTCCCTGGAGCTCGAAGACGATCCGGTCGCGGTCGTCGAGGGTCTCGCTCGACAGGTCGGTCAAACCGAGCAACGTGCCCTCGGGCGGGGTGTGGTCGAGGCCGAAGAGCGCGTCCACCTCCGCCAGGTAGTCGAGGCTGCGCGCGATCACCGAGGCCATCTGTGCCCGCGTCAGGGGTTCCCACGGCTCGAAGGTGCCGGGCCCCGTGCCTTCGAGGACCCCGACCGTGGCCAGTTTCTCCACGTTGGCGGCGTGGGTCCCGTCGACGTCGTCGAAGCTCGCGTCCCGCGGCAACGTGTTCCCGGTGACGGCTTCGATCGTGCGGACGGCGAAGGAGGCGACCTGGGCGCGGGTGATGTCCGCGGTCGGGTCGAAGGTGCCGTCCTCGCGGCCCTCCACGATCGCGGCCTCCGCGAGTTGGCCGACCGCGAGGCGGTGGGCCTCGCTGATGTCCTCGTGGTCGTCGAAGACCTCCACAGCGTCGTCCGGTGGGTCGGTCAGCGGACTGGTGCGTGTGTGGCCGAGCGACCGCTGGAGGAAGCTCGCCATCTGCTGCCGGCTGACCGCACCGTCCGGTGTGTAGCGACGGACGCCGTCATCGATCCCGGTGCCCTGGGTGATCCCGTAGACGCCGAGGCAGTTGATCGCCGGTGTGTGGACGTCGCTCGACACGTCATCGAACCGTTCGACCTGCGCGGTGTCGCCGAGGCACGCCCGGTCGATGCCCCGTGCCTCGGACCCGGCCCCGTCGTCGGCGACCGCCGCTGCGGGCAGGACCAGCGCGAGCGAGGCGGCCAGGAGGGGCCAACGTCGCAGGGAGGGGCGGTGAGGATCAGCAGCGGACCGCATCGGTACCTCGATCATCTCGTGTCAGGATCGTCGGTGCAGAGCATGCCTGAACCAGGGCCGTCGTGGAACCGGGCATGCGCCCGCCGGGCCGTCGTGGCACCGGGCATGCGCCCGCCGGGCCGTCGAGCAAGGTCGGCCGCATCGACGATACTGCGCGTATGTGGATGATCGTGCGGGTGGCAGCGGTCCTGGTCATCCTGGTGCTGGGCGTGCTCATCGCCGGCTGGGGTGAGGGGCTCCTCGGCGTCGTCGATTCGGTGCCGGGACTGGGGAACGTCCCGGGGTCACAGCTCGCCGGGGACGACCGACCTGCCACCGTGGCTGGCATCGCCGGCCTGGTGGTCGGCGTGCTCGCCGCGGTGCTGCGGCCCGTCGCCCGGGGGGTCGGCCAGGTGGTGACCCTCCTGCACGAGCTCGGGCACACGGTGGTCGCCGCCGCCCTCGGCGCCCGTCCCGCCGGGATCGTCCTGCGCCACGACGCTTCCGGTCATGCGACGGCCCGGTGGGTGGGGCGACCGACGTGGACGCGCCGGTTCTCGCTCGCATTGGTGGCGTTCGCCGGTCTGCCAGCTGCAGCGGTGGTCACCGCCGCCGGCGCCCAGTTGCTGCGGTTGCTCGGTCCGGACGCCGTGCTGTGGAGCTTCGCGGTCGCCGGTGGCCTCGTCGCGCTGCTGGCTCGCAGCGTCTGGTCGCTGCTCGTCGCTGCTTGGCTCGCTGGCGTGGCGCTCGCGGCGTTGAGCGAGGTGGCCGCGCCGTGGGCCGCCGCCGTCGTGGTGGCGCTGCTGACCTCGGTGGCGGTGAAGACCACCGTCGACAACCTGCGGCGGCTGCGGTGGCCGATCCAGGAGGGCGATGACGCTCGCGCGGTCGGTCGCCGCCTGCGGCTGCCGGCCCGGTTCGTCCAGTGGCTCCAGGTCGTCGTGGCGGCGGTGCTGAGCGGCTGGGCCGTGTGGCTCCTGCTACCGACGTTCCCCGGATGAGGCGGCTCCCCGGATGGGGTGGCTCCCCGGATGAGGCGGCTCTCCAGATGAGGTGGTTCTCCGGATGAGGTGGCTCTCCGGCTGCGCTGCCCTGCGGGCCGCAGCCGCCGTGACCGACGCCGGTCGGGGCTCCCACGCATCGGTCTAGTCGCAGACCTGCTCGGTGACCTCGGCCTGGTGCTCACGCTGCTCCGGTTCCCACCAGGTCTTGATGTGCGCCAGGATCGCTTCGACCTCGTCCTCGGTCAGCTGGTGCTCGAACGCCGGCATCTCCGGGAACCCCTCGCGTGGTGGCATCCCGTGCAGCGTGATGTCCACGAGCTGGCAGTCCGCGTGGTGCCAGGTGTGGCCTTCGGCGTTGTGCGGTGGCGGGACGTCGCTGATCTGGCCACCCTCCGCCCCGCCATGGCACGCGGCGCAGTGACGGTCGTACAGCTCGCCGCCGCGGGCCACCTCATCCGCGTCGAGCTGCTCGTCATCGGCGCAGCCGGCCAGGACGAGCAGCGCCCCTCCGACGGCCAGGGCACGGACCAGCGTGTGGGGCATCGGCAACCTCGGTGTCGACCGTGCGGTGGCAGCGTGTCGCGACGTGTGACGACGCAGGCCTAGCGGGCGGTGAGCGCGAGCTGGCGTGACAGGGCGACGAGCCGACCGTCGCTGTCGCGGATCTCGCCGTCCTCCTCGAGGTAACCCCCGGTGATCGCGGTGGTCGCGAACCGGGAGGCGAGGTAGCCATCCGGTGCCGGTCGACCCCGGACCTGCACCGTGAGCTCCAGCGTCGGCACCCACCCGAGGCTGGACCCGTCGAGGTTGAACACCGCCGGCGGGTAGCAGTCGGCGACGGTCAGCAGCCCCAGGGTGTCCATCGGTGCGCCGTCGCGCCACCGGAGGTAGCCGCCGGTCTCGCCGCGTCCGGTCGGTCGGCCCTGTGCCCAGCCGACCAGCGCCTCCGGCTGACGGTGATCGAACCGCTCGAGGATCGGCGGCGCCGGGTAGCCGCCGGCCTCGGCCACCTCGACGCCCCGGGTGGTCGCGTCGATGCAGTCCTCGATCGGCGGCAGGTCCAGCGGTGGCCGGTCGAGGTGGGTCAGGCCGTCGGCCGCCGCGAGATCACCGAACGTGCCGAGCAGCCGCACCCGCTCGCGGCCGTCCTGCCGCAGCTGTGCCGCGACGGTGGTGTGGCGCCGGCCGGCGCGGACCACCTCGACGTCGAGTTCGACCTCGCCGGGCGTGGGAGGGCTGAGGAAGTGCGCGGTCAGCGTGGCCGGGTCGGGATGGCCGTGGCCGTCACGCATCGCGCGGGCGGCGAGCGCCATCAGGTAGCCGCCGTTGGGTGCCGCCCCGTCGATCACCGCCCATCCAGGGTCGACCGTGGCTCGGTAGTGGCCGTCGGCGATCCGTTCGATGGCGGTGTCGCGCTCGAAGCGGCTCACGTGTGGTCGGCTCCCGTCTCGTCGGCGCGGCAACCTAATGGGTCAGCGGCCTTGCGCTGAAGCCCAGCGGCGTTGGCCGGAGGCCCGATGGCTACGCTGGTCCCTTCCGGTCCGTCGGCACTCGCGTGCTGCACGGACCGTCTCCGTCGGGCCGGTCCGGCCCGCGCCCGCCCCCCACCGCCAGTGGCGGGGCCCGCCGTCAGACCATCGGAACCACCGTGAGCGAGCACGTCGAGCAGCCTGAGTCCACCACCGATCCGGCCTCCCATCGGGACATGATCCCCGATCCCGACCCGTCCGGCGACACCCCGGTCGCCGCATCCGGAGGTGATCCCGGGCAGCCCGCCCCCAGCGTCCAGGTCGAGCTCAAGAC
>SKNP01000318.1 GCA_007120485.1 Nitriliruptoraceae bacterium | reverse complement strand
GATCGCCCGCCGAACGGTCGGGGAAGGCGATCCGGTGCTGCTCGAGCACCTCGGCGCCCAGATCGGCGATGGTCACGCCGCCGAGGGTGGAGACGGTGCCGGCGAAGCAGGCCTCGATCACGTCCGGGCCCAGCCCGAGGGCCTCGAAGATCTGGGCGCTGCGGTAGCTGTCGAGGACCGAGATGCCCATCTTGGACATGATCTTGAGCACGCCGTCCTCGACGGCGTTGCGGTAGCGCTCCTGCGCCACCGACGCGGCCGGGTTGTCACCGCCGATACGGCCTTCGTCGGCGAGGTCGGCGATCGTCTGCAGCACCAGGCGCGGGACGATCGCGTCGGCGCCGTAGCCGATCAGCGTCGCCATATCGTGGGTCTCGCGGGCCTCGTCGGTCTCCGCGACCAGCGAGGTGGCGGTCCGCAGGTTCTCGCGCAGCAGCCGCTGGTGGACCGCGCCGACGGCCAGCAACGCGGGCACGCGGGCTCGTTCCTCGTCGACGCCGACGTCGGAGACCACCACGATCCCGGCGCCGGCGCGGACGTGCGCGACCGCCTCGTCGCCGAGCCGGTCCAGCGCCGTCTCGAGCCCGGCGGCGCCGTCAGCGATCGGGAACGTCGCATCGACCGCTTGGACCTCGAAGGTCAGGTCCGGGGACAGCACGATGCGCTGCAGCCCTTCCGGGTACAGGAAGAACGACTCGAGCTCCACCAGATCGGCGGCGTCCGCGGACTCGGTCAGCAGCGAGCGGCGCGGCCCGAGCAGGGTCCGCAGGCTCATCACCTCCGACTCGCGGTAATGATCGATCGGGGGGTTGGTGACCTGCGCGAACCGTTGCTTGAGGAAGTGTGACACGGGACGGCGGACCTGCGACAGCGCCTCCATCGGGGTGTCGTCACCCATCGACGAGGTGGTCTCCTTGCCCTGGGTGGCCATCGGCCGCAGGATCGAGATGACCTCCTCCTTGGTGAACCCGAACGCGAGCTGCCGCGCCTTGAGGTCCTCGGGGACCGCCTCGACCGGTCGGCCGGCCTTCATCGTGCGCAGGTTCTCCGCGAGCCACCGGCCGTAGGGTGCCCGGCGGGCGATGGCGAGCTTGATCTCGCGGTCCTCCTGCAGCCCGCCCTCGTCCGGGTCGACGCACAGCATCTGTCCGGGCCCCAGCCGCTCGCGACGGATGCGGCCGTGGTAGTCCGCGTGATCGGTGGGCAGCGAGGTGGTCACCGCTCCCACCTCCGAGGAGGCCACGACGGTGCCGTCCTCGCAGACGTGGTAGCGCAGCGGGCGCAGGCCGTTGCGATCCAGCGTGGCGCCGACCCGCACCCCGTCGGTGAAGATCAGCCCGGCCGGGCCGTCCCACGGCTCGACGAGGCACGAGTGGTACCGGTAGAAGTCGCGGATCTCCGGTTCGAGGTCGCGTGCACCCTCCCAGACCTGTGGGACGAGCATCGCCTGGCCGTGCCGCACGTCCCGGCCACCGAGCCGCAGGAGCTCCAGGGCCGTGTCCAGCTTGGCGGAGTCCGACTGGTCCCAGTCGATCACCGGCTGGAGCAGCTGCGGCGTCGCCCAGTCGGTGCCGTCGACCGACATCGCCCCGGCGACGAACTGCCCCTCGCGAGCCCGCATCAGGTTGAGGTTGCCGTCCACGGTGTTGATCTCGCCGTTGTGGCACAGCATCCGGAACGGCTGGGCCCGCTCCCAGGTCGGGGCGGTGTTGGTGGAGAACCGCGAGTGGAAGATGGCCAGGGCGGAGACGAACCGCTCGTCACGCAGGTCGGGGTAGAACGCATCGAGCTGATCGGCCGCCGCCATGGCCTTGTAGGTCACCGTCAGGAACGAGCAACTGGCGGCGTAGAACCGGACCCCGGCGGCTTCGCTGGTCTTGCGTGCGAGCCGACGGACCCGGTAGGCGACGCGCTCGGCCTCGAGGTCGTCCACATCCTCGGGCCGTGCGAGGATCGCCTGGAACAGGCTCGGTTGGACCCGTTGGGCCAGGTCTCCGACCGCGTCCGGATGCGTCGGGACCTCCCGGAACCCGAGCAGGGCGACGCCCTCAGCATCGCAAGCCGCCGCGATCGCGTCGCGGGCGGTCGTCCGGGCGGCCTCGTCCTCGGGCGACTCGCCCGGCTGGAGGAACAGGAACGCCAGCCCGAGCCGGTCGCGATCCACCTCGTCCGCGCCGGCCTCCGCGGCCCAGGCCGCGACCAGGTCCCGGGGGATCTGCGTCAGCAACCCGGCCCCGTCACCGGTCTTGGCATCCGCGGCCAGGGCTCCGCGATGCTTCACCCCGGCCAGACCGTCCAACGCCATCTGCACGATGCTGCGACGCGCCCCTCCGTCAGCGTGCGCGACGAAGCCGATGCCGCAGGCGTCACGGTCGGGATCGGAGACGATCGAACGGGTGGCTCGTGTCCGGGTCGGCGCGGCGGCCGTCCCGTCGGGGAGGGTCGGCGCGGCGGCCGTCCCGTCGGGCAGGGTCGGACCGGCGATGGATCGGGGCGTTCGGGCCACGTCGGGACCTCCGTGTCGCGCGCCAACGGCGCACCTGACTGGCGTGGAGATCGCACGGTGAGACCCGTGGACGCACCAACGGCGCCCACGACCATCACCGGGATCAGGGTCGCGAGCGCCGTTGCTCGGACACCCAAGGTAGCGCCCAACCGGTCACGACGTCCATCACCGCCGAGCCGCTACGGTCCGCCGGCGAGCTCCCACCCGCCGTCCGAAGCTGCCCGTGACCGCACCCCCGCACCGCGCCTCGATCCCGCCGTACCGCGGTGTCCGTGAGGCTGCCCGCGTGGTCGCGGTCGCGCTGCAGTTCCTCACCCGCCTGCCCGTCCCGGGCATCCCCGTGGTCGACGGCGATCTGCGTCGGGCCACCGCCGCGTTCCCGTTGGTCGGGGTGCTCGTCGGCGGCCTGGTCGCCGCCTCGTTCGCGGGCGTCGCGATGCTGTTCGGTGGAGCGATCGCTGCGGTCGTGGCGGTGACCGTGGCCGTGGCGATCACCGGCGCGTTCCACGAGGACGGGCTGGCCGACACCTTCGACGGACTGTGGGGCGGCTGGGACCCGCAACGCCGCATCGAGATCATGCGCGACTCGCGGATCGGCGTGTACGGGACCTGCGCCTTGGTCGCCGCGCTCGGCCTGCGCGTCGCACTGCTGTCCGGGTTGGCGATCCTCACGGCCGTGGCGGCGATCCTCGTCGGCCACGTCGTCGGGCGGGCCGCCATCCTGGTCCAGATCCGCTGGCTTCCCCCGGTCGGCGATCAGGGGCATGGCGCGAAGGTCGCCGAGCCGATCGGATGGCTCGGCGGTGCCGTGGCGCTGATCGTCACGCTGGCGACCGTCGCCGTCGCCCTCGGCCCGTTCGCTCCGGCACCGGTGCTGGCGGCGCTGCTCGGGGTCGCCGCCCTCCGTCGTGCTGCCCGCCGCCGGATCGGCGGGCTGACCGGCGACGTGCTGGGCGCGACCCAGCAGGTCGCGCTGATCCTGGCCACCGCGACGGTGGTCGCCCTCGACCGACAGGAGCTGCTGTGGTTCTGACCTCACCGATCGGCCCGGCCACGGACTGCGGGCCAGGCGTCGCCCTCCGTCCGGCCGGATCGTCCGAGCGGGACCGCGACCGATGATGCGGCTCCTGCTGCTGCGGCACGGCGCGGTGGCCGCCGGGGGGGTCGCCTACGGTCGCCGGGTCGACCCGCCACTGTCGGACGAGGGCCGTGACGAAGCCTCCCGCCTGGCCGACCGACTCCACCTCGACGACCGGTCGGGACCGGTCCACGTGGTGCGCTCCCCCACGCAGCGGACGCAGGAGACCGCCACGCTGGCCGGGCTGTCGGTGGACGCGGTGGAGGATGGCTGGATCGAGCGTGACCTCGGGGACTGGGAAGGCCGCCCATGGGAGGAGCTGTGGGCCGAGGCACCCGACGCGATCCAGACCGATCCCGAGGCGTTCGCCGCGTTCACCCCACCGGGTGGCGAGCCGTTCACGCGACTGCGCGAGCGGATCGCCGACGCGCTGACTCGGCTGGTGCACGACCGCGACGGCGAGGGAACCGCGGTCGTGGTGTGCCACGGTGGGCCGATCACCCACGCGGTCGGTCACGTCCTGGAGCTGTCCCCGGCCGTGGCGCTGCGGCTGCGGGTGGGCACCGCGACGGTCACCGAACTGCGCGCGTGGGGTGACGACCGGTTCACCCTCGAGCGGTTCAGCGGCTGAGCGCGCCGACCCGGCGACCTCCCTTCCTCTGGGCGGGTCGATCCGGACCCGCCGACCGGCCACCACCGACCCCGCACCTCGCTCACGGAGAACCCGATGTCGCTCGTGCTGATCGTCGGCGGTCAGAAGGCCGGCAAGTCCTCGCACGCCGCCGCGCTGGCGACCGCCGCCGGAGAACCCGTCACGGTCGTCGCCCCCGCACGCGGCGACGACCCCGAACTCGCTGAACGTATCGCCCGTCATCGCGCCGACCGGCCCGAGGCCTGGCGCACGCTCGAGACCTTCGACCTCACCCACGCGCTGGCCGACACCGAACCTCGGGACACGGTGCTGGTCGATGCGCTCGACACCTGGTTGGCACAGGCCATGACCGACCGGGGCCTGTTCACCGGCGAGGGCGTCGCGCCGCTCGGCCCGGACGGCGCCGCGACGGCCGAACGGCTGGTCAACGACCTCGGGCGGTGGGCGAACGCCGCCGCGGGACGCCCGGGCTTGACCATCGCCATCGCGGGCGAGCCCGGGGTCGGCCTGCACGCGATCGGCGCCGACACCCGCCGGTACGTCGACCTCCACGGTCGCTGCCTCCAACGGCTGTCCGCCGCCGCCAGCCAGGTCCGCCAGGTGGTCGCCGGCCGCGTCCACCTGCTCCCCGCGGAGCCACCACCGCTCGGTCAGGTCGCCCCGCCACCGTGGGGGCAGCGACCGGCACCGCAGGTCGCCGCCCACGTCGGGGACCTCGACGCCGCGTTGAGGACCCGCATCGCCGCGGTCCGACCCGTCGACGCCGAGGTGGTCGCGACGGCCCGTGCTCGCCTCGAGACCCGCGCGGTCCCGCCCGGTGCGCTGGGCGAACTCGGCGAACTGGCGGTGCGTCTGGCGGGCATCACCGGACGCGTCCCACCGGCACCCCCGGAGCGACCGGCGCTGTTGGTCGCTGCCGGGGACCATGGCGTGCACCAGCAGGGCGTCAGCCCGTGGCCTCGGACGGTCAGCCGGGCGATCGCCTCGCTGCTGTGCGAGGGCCGCGCCGGCGCGTCCGCCGCGGCGGCGAGCGTCGGTGCCCGCGTGGTCGTGCTGGACGTGGGGCTCGCCGAGCCCATCGCCGAGCACCCGCGCCTGGTCCGCGCACGCGTGCTCGACGGCACCGACGATCTGACCATGGCGCCGGCGTTGACCCGGGAGCAGGCGGTCGCCGCCGTGCTCGCCGGGGCAGCCGCAGCCGACGCACTCATCGACGATGGCGCCGACCTGCTGCTCCCGGGCGACGTCGGCATCACCAACACGACGGCCAGCGCGGCGCTGGTGTCGCGACTCACCGGGCGCCCCGCGGCGGAGACCACCGGCCCCGGCACCGGGTTGGACGCGGACGGGCTCGCCGCCAAGGTGGCCTTGGTCGAGCGCGCTCTGGACCGGATCGCCGACGAACCGACCGATCCGATGACCACCCTCTCGGTGGTGGGTGGCGCCGAGCACGCCGCGGTCGTCGGCATGCTGCTGGCTGCGGCCGCCCGGCAGGTACCGGTCGTGCTCGACGGGGTGGTCTCCGACGCCGCGGCGCTGGTCGCCATCGCCCTCGCGCCGGCGCTGGCTGACCATCTCATCGCTGGTCACCGATCGACCGAACCGGGCGCGACGATCGCGATCGAACACCTGGGCCTGCGGCCGCTGCTCGACCTCGACCTCGCCCTCGGCGAGGGCAGCGGGGCGCTGCTGGGCGTCCCGCTCGTCCAGACGGCTGCCCGGCTGCTCGCCGACGTCGCCTCGCTGGACGATCTCGACCTCGGTTGACCGCACGGGCCGGTACAGCCGCCCCGAGGCAGCCGCTAGCGTCATGAGCCCCCGACCACGAACCAAGGGTGCCGCCGGATGAAGCTCGCCATCCTCTCCCGAGCCCCGAACAGCTACAGCACGCGCCGGCTGCGTGCGGCCGCGATCGAACGCGGCCACGACGTCAAGGTGCTCAACACCCTGCGGTTCGCGATCGACCTCTCCTCGGACGAACCCGACCTGCAGTACCGCGGCAAGCCGTTGTCGGACTACGACGCGATCATGCCCCGGATCGGCGCGTCGATCACGTTCTTCGGTCTGGCCGTCGTACGGCAGTTCGAGCAGATCGACGTCTTCACGCCGAACACGGCGGCGGGGATCGCCAACTCCCGCGACAAGTTGCGCGCGATGCAGATCCTCTCGCGCCACGACGTGAAGATGCCGGCGACCACGTTCGTCCGCGACCGGGCGGACGTGCCACCGGCGATCGAGCGCGTCGGCGGGGCCCCGGTCGTCATCAAGCTGTTGGAGGGAACGCAGGGCATCGGCGTGATCCTGGCACCGGACAAGAAGGTCGCGGAGGCCGTCATCGAGACGCTCCAGTCGACCCGGCAGAACGTGCTGGTGCAGGAGTTCATCGCGGAGAGCCGCGGCAGCGACGTCCGGGCCTTCGTGATCGGTGACCGGGTGGTCGCCGCGATGCGCCGCAGCGCGACGGGCGACGAGTTCCGCTCCAACGTCCACCGCGGCGGGAGCACGCAGGTGGTCGAGCTCGACGAGGAGGCCGAACGGGTCGCGGTCCAGGCGGCACAGATCATGGGGCTCAAGGTCGCTGGCGTGGACATGTTGGAGAGCGACAAGGGGCCGCTGGTGATGGAGGTCAACTCCTCCCCCGGCCTCGAAGGGATCGAGACCGCCACCGACCTCGACATCGCCGGCGCGGTCATCGACTTCCTCGCCAACCAGGTGGCCTTCCCCGAACTCGACGTCCGACAGCGTCTGACGGTCAGCGCCAGCTACGGCGTCGCGGAGCTCGAGATCGGTGAGGGTTCCAGCATCGTGGGCAAGACGCTGGCCCAGTCCGGTCTGCGCGAGCGCGACATCACCGTGCTCACGCTCAGTCGCGGGGCGAAGGTCGTGCCCAACCCCAAGGGCACCCGCGAGCTCGAGGCCCATGACCGACTGCTGTGTTTCGGCAGGTACGAGGAGATGCGCGACCTCGTCCCCGCCCGCCGCCGTCGGCGTGCCCGTCCGAAGCTCGCACCGCTGCCGGAGGACGCCGCTGAACAGGTCGAGGGCACCGACGACGATCGCGGCGAGGAGCAGCACGAGGAACCGGACATGGAAGGCTACGACGACCCCGGCAACGACCTCAGCGACGACCAGCCGACCACCTGAACCGTCCGTCCCCCGGCACCGCGTCGACGATGGTGTCGCGTTCCGACCCGGAGGCGGCCATGGCCGTGCAGCTCGAACGTCGCGACGACGGTGTCGCGATCCTGACCCTGGACGATCCCGACCGTCGCAACGCGATGACCGACGCGATGGGCGACGCCCTCGCACAGCGCTGCACCGAGCTCACCGAAGACCAGGACGTCCGCGTCGTGGTGCTGACCGGGACCCCACCGGCGTTCTCCGGTGGCGGCGATCTGGCGATGCTCGAGGACCTCTCGAGCCGGACCCGCGAGACCGGCTTCGACGCGACGGACACGATGCAGGCCTTCTACCGCCGGTTCCTCGCCATCCGAGACGTGCCGGTGCCGGTGATCGCCGCTATCAACGGGCACGCCGTCGGCGCCGGCTTGTGCGTCGCCCTGGCGTGTGACCTCCGGCTCGTCGCCGTGGACGCCAAGGTCGGACTCAACTTCGCCAAGCTGGGACTGCATCCCGGGATGGGGGGCACCTGGTTCCTGCCGCGCCTGTTGGGCGCGCAGCAGGCGGCAGCCTGGCTCTACACCGGCGAGCTGACCGACGGCGCCACCGCCGCCTCGCAAGGGCTGGCCCTGGAGGCCACCGCAGCCGATGAGGTGGTCCCGAAGGCGGTGGACCTGGCCACTCGGATCGCCTCGTCCGCGCCGGGCACCGTCCGCCAGTTGAAGCGGACGCTGGCGGCCGTCGAGCACCAGGACCTCGACGCGGCGCTGGCAGCCGAGGCGGCCGCGCAGGCGGTCAGCTACGGCTCGGATGACCTGGTCGAAGGGCTCGCTGCGGCACGTGATCGACGCCCCCCGCGGTTCGAGGGCCGGTGAGCGCCGCCGGTCGGTTGGCCACGCCACCGAGCGGCAGATCACCTAGGACAGCTCGAGGAAGGCCCGCTGGAACCGCTCGAGGTCAGCGTCCGCGTCCCCATCGGTCACGCACCGCTCGACCCCTTCGACGGCCAACTGCACCCCGACCCGGCGCAACGCCTTGCTCGCGGCGGCGATCTGACGCAGGACCTGTTCGCAATCCTCGCCCTCGTCGAGCATCCGCTCGATCGCGCGGACCTGCCCCTCGACGCGTCGCAGCCGACCGCCGGCTCGCTTCACCGGCTCCTCACCGAGTTCCCGCACGTCCATGACCCGCCTCCTGTCGCCGCCGGCACGGTAACCGGCCGGCCCGGACGGGCAGGGCCACCGGCGACCTTCCGGCGACCCTGCCTGTCGCGGCCCGACCCCGCGCTGGACGCCCCGCGCGCCCTGGTGCCCTGCCCCGGGTGCCCCGCGCTCAGTTCCCCGGCAGCGGCAGGACCGTCAGCGACCACATCGCCAGGATGGTCATGGCCATCACGGCCACGAAGGTGGCGGGCCACACCCGCTCCGCCGTGACGACGGGCGCGTTGGCGGTGCCGCCGCGCTTGCGGATGACCAGTTCCAGAACGAACAGGGTCGTGGTCGCTCCCGCCGAGACCATGCAGAACGGGCAGATCGCCCCGATCGGCACCAGTTGGAGGTAGACGAACACCGCGGAGAACGCCACGCCCATCGCGGTCAGGGGCAGCAGGGCCCGCTCGAGCAACCGGTGCTTGGTGTGCAGCCAGGTCGCTCCCGCCGCGATCATGACGACGTAGTAGGCGGCGCCGATCGTCGCCAGCGGGATGGGTCCGATGTAGGCCCACGGGCTGTGCATCACCGCCATGGCGCCCTGCGGTTCCACCCCGGCGGGGAGTGGCAGGACCCAGAAGTGGATCGCGGTGAGGATCGCGCTGGCGGTCCACCCGAGCACCGCGACCGCGATGAACCCCCGGATCAGGCGGTTGACGGTGCGGTCGGTGCCGGCGGTGAGCGCGT
>SKNP01000414.1 GCA_007120485.1 Nitriliruptoraceae bacterium | reverse complement strand
TCGGCGTAGCCCAGGATCTGCGACAGCTGCGGCGAGAGCGCCTCGACCTCCGCGTCGGTCACGGCCAGCCGCGCCAACCGGGCGACGTGACGGACCTCGTCTTCGGACAGTGACACGCTGGGACCTCCGGGCGGTGATGACGACCGTTCACACGCGGTCGCGGCGACCCGGAGGCTACTTCGTCACCGTGGCAGCGTCGTCGCGCTGGCCGGAGGTCATCGCCCCACGGAGGCCGTCGACCGGGCGATCCGCTCACGGAGCCAACCGGTCGCTTCGGCCTCCGGCATCGCCGGAGCGACGAGCCACCCCTGCACCGCATCGCAACCCATCGCCTCGAGGGCGCGCCACTGCTCATCCCGTTCGACGCCCTCGGCCAACGTCCGCAGACCCAGCGTCGAGCCGAGCTCCACGATGCTGCGGACGATGGCGGCATCATCGGCACCGGCTCCGCCGTCACCCAGGTCGACGACGAAGGACCGGTCGATCTTGACCTCCTCGACGGGGAGCTGCTTGAGCCGGGTCAGCGACGCGTGGCCCGTCCCGAAGTCGTCCAGGCTCAGCGCGATGCCGAGGTCATGCAGCTTGCTGAGCGTGAGCAGGACCCGCGACGGGTCACCGACCAGGGCCTCCTCGGTGACCTCCAGCCGGAGGCACGAGGGCAGCAGACCGCGTCGGTGGAGACCGTCGGCGACCCGGCTGGCGAAATCGACGTCGGCGAGGTCGTGCGGTGAGACGTTGATCGCCAGCGGCACCGTCAGCCCCTCCCGTCGCCATCGGGTCAACTGGTCCAGCGCGAGGTTCAGCACCGTGCAGGTCAGCTGACGCATCAGACTGGTGCGTTCGGCCAACGGCAGGAACGTCTCCGGGAGGAGCAGGCCATCGGTCGGATGGCGCCACCGCACCAGCGCTTCGACGCCGACGAGTTCATCTTCCACCAGGGAGACCTGCGGCTGGTAGTGGAGTTCGAGCTCCTCCTCCTCGAGGGCCCGACGGAGATCGCTCAGCATCCGCAGGCGTGACGGGGTCCGACCCTCCAGGGACGGGTCGAAGCGGTTGGTCGTCTCCCCGGACTCCTTCGCCGAGTACATCGCGGTGTCGGCGCGACGCAACAGCGTCTCCAGGTCCACGCCATCGTCCGGCCACATCGCCAGCCCGGCGCTGACCTCGAGTTCCAGCCTCGCACCCGCAACGTCGTAGGGATCGAGCAGCGTGCGGGTGACGCGATCGGCGACGTGCTCGGCCTCGTCCGCATCGGTGACCCTGAGCAGCAACACGAACTCGTCCCCACCGAGCCGGGCGACCACATCCCTGTCGCGACAGGTGTTGCGCAAGCGGGCCGCGACCGTCTGGAGCAGCCGATCGCCCACCGTGTGCCCGAACGTGTCGTTGACCTCCTTGAAGCGGTCGAGGTCGATCAGGCACAGCGCGGCCGAGCCGATGGGCGCGTCCAACGTCGCGCCGAGCTCGTCGACCTCGTCGGCCAGCTGGGCACGGTTGGCGAGGCCGGTGAGCTCGTCGACCATCCCGCGGCGTTCGCGTTCCAGGGACATCCGGGCCGTGGTCCACAGCAGGAACAGCGGTAGCAGGAGCAGCGGCAGGAAGCCCCAGTGGGTCTCGATGACGACGACCACCAGGGGAGCGATCGCCAGTACCGAGCCGGTCGTGACCGTGTACCACCGGAACCCGTCGGTCAGCGAACCCCACAGGGGTCGCCGCTCCGCCAGGCCGATCCCGATCCCGACGACGCCGAGGTTGACCAGGTGGTACGCCGCAGCAGCCAGCGCGACGATGCCGAGGTCGTGCGGCTGCAACTGCCCGACCTCGGACGCGCTCGCCGTCCATCCGGTCAGCCGCAACACCGCCCAGGCCGCGGTGTACGCCAGCGCGTACTGGGCCACGTTGAAGGTGGCCGCGTAGAACCGCTTGCGCCGTGCCAGCTCCCCGATCACCGCGGCGGCCGCCATCGCCAGGACCGCCAGGTCGAGCCCCCAGCGCAGCAGGATCGCGAACAGGAACGCGGTGCCGAGGTTGACACCATCCGGATCGTTCCGGCTCGATCCGACCACGGGTCGGACCTCGCCGAGGACCACGAACCCGACGAGCAGCCAGTAGGCCACGTCGACCTGGAACAGCTCCGTCAGTTGGACGCTCCCGAGGGACCGGGCGACGATGGCCACGCCCAGCGGCACGGTGACCCACCAGTACGCGGCGAAGGGCCCGGGGCGCAGCAGCGGCCCGAGGTGTGACCCTTGTCGGCGATCGTGCACACCGCCCCCGGTTCGTTGGTGTCAGCCCGTTGGCAACGCGCTCACCAGCGGTCCACCACCTGAGATGGCGGTACCCGAAACGTCGGCATCCGTCGGGCGGACTTGAGCGGGGCCCGGCGGGGGCAGCACGGCCCTACCGACCGATGACCGGGGCGGAGACGCGCGCGATGCTGCAGTAGATCGCAGCCTGTGCAGCATCGACACCGAACCCTGATCGACACCGAACCGTGATCGACACCGAACCCCGATCGACACCGAACCCTGGAGATGCCATGAGCCTGAAGGGACGTCACGTGGTCGTGCTCGCCGCCGACCTGTTCGAGGACACCGAGCTGCTCTACCCCGTGCATCGCCTCCGGGAGGAGGAGGTGGAGGTCACCATCGCCGGGGTCAACGACCGGCCGGTGACGGGCAAGTCCGGCCACGGGCCGATGGGCGTCGACACGACCGTGGACCAGCTCGACGCGGAGCACATCGACCTGCTGGTGATCCCCGGTGGCTTCGCCCCGGACGCCTTCCGGCGCTCCGAGGCCGTGCTCGACCTGGTCCGAGCCTTCGACGAGGCGGGCAAGCCGATCGCCTTCATCTGCCACGCTGGCTGGGTGCCGATCAGCGCCCGCATCATCGAGGGGCGTCGGGCGACGAGCTTCCACGCGATCCGCGATGACATGGTCAACGCCGGCTGCGACTGGGTGGACGAGCCGGTCGTCGTCGACAGCAACCTGATCTCGGCCCGCCACCCGGGTGACCTCGGGCCGTGGCTGAAGGCGATCATCGCTGCGCTGGACGGCTCCTGACCGACCCGTGCGACAACCCACCGATCGCGCCGGTCACAGCAACGCGAGCTGATCACCGCCCGACCCGCCACTGGTCGTCACCGCGGCGGGTCGGCGGTCGCCGGACCGTTCCTCGGGTCCGGCGCGTAGCTGCGGGCTGCGGGGACCGCCGTGGTGGTCGATCAGTTCGCGCACCGTCCGGGTGATGCGCTCGCGGAGCGACGCCACGGCGTAGCTGTCGGCGTACCACTCGCGGTAGCGCTCCAGCAGCTCCGGCGCGACGTCGGTCAGCCACGGCTCGAACTGCTCGCGGACCCCGGGTCGCAGATGCAGCACGATCGGGGTGATCGCGCTCGCCCCGGCCTCGATCGCGCCGCGGATGACCGCGTCGAGTTGATCCCGGCCATCGGAGAGGCCGGGCATGATCGGCGCGACCATCACCCCGGCAGGGATGCCAGCCTCGGCCAGGGCGGCCACGGTCTCCAACCGTGCCTGCGGGTGCGGGGTGCCAGGTTCCGCATCGCGCCAGACCTGCTCATCGAGCGTCGGGATCGACAACGACACACCCGTGCAGACCCCACGGGCTGCCGCGTCGGCCAGCAGGTCCAGGTCGCGGGTGACCAGCGTGCCCTTGGTCAACAGCGAGAAGGGGTTGCCGGCCTCGCTGAGCGTCGCCACGATCCCTCGAGTCAGCCGGTAGCGGCCCTCGGCCCGCTGGTAGGGGTCGGTGTTGGTGCCCAACGCGACGTGCTGCCCCTGCCACCTCGGCGACCGGAGTTCCGCTCGCAGGCGCTCGACCGCGTTGACCTTGACCACGATCACCGACTCGAAGTCGCGACCAGCGTCGAGGTCCAGCCACTCGTGGCTCGGCCGGGCGAAGCAGTAGCTGCAGGCGTGCGTGCAACCCCGGTAGGCGTTGATCGTCCACTCGAACGGCAGGCCGGCGGCGGCCGGCACGTGGTTGAGCAGGCTCTTGGCTCGCACATGGAGGAACTCGATGCCGGCGAACTCCGGGTGGGTGATGCGTTCCCCGGTGCCCGGCAGGGCCAGCGCCTGCTCGTCCTCGACCGTCGCCCAGCGCAGCTGCGTCCGTGCGTCGCTCACGTCCATCGCTCCCCTCGGATCCCGCACACCGTAGCAGAACGTACGTTCGGTTCTCGCCCGGCCCCGCGCCCCATGGCGCCCGGCTGGTCCCGTGACCACGGTTGCGGTCAGGTTGACCACAACTACGGGCATCGTTACGGTCGGACTGACCACAACCGGCCCTCGCTCCGACGACGGCCATCACCCCGCACCCGGAGTCCGCCGTGCCCACCTCGGCCTCGTCCGCGCTTCTCACCGATCACTACGAGCTGACGATGCTCGACGCCGCCCTGCGCGACGGCGCCGCGGACCGTCCCGCGGTGTTCGAAGCCTTCACCCGCAAGCTGCCAGAGGGCCGGAGGTTCGGCGTCTCCGCTGGCCTCGGTCGCATCGTCGAGGAGTTCGAGCGGTTCCGGTTCGACGACCCCACGCTGGCCTACCTCGACGACCACAACGTCGTCTCCCCTGCGACGCTGGCCTGGCTCAGCGGCTACCGCTTCCGGGGCGAGGTGTACGCCTTCCACGAGGGCGAGCCGTTCGTCCCGGGCGAGCCGGTGCTCACGGTGTCGGCCACCTTCGCCGACGCGGTCGTGCTCGAGACGCTGGTGCTGAGCATCCTCAACCACGACAGCGCGATCGCCTCCGCCGCAGCGAGGATCGCCCACGCCGCCGACGGCCGGTCCCTGCTGGAGTTCGGCACCCGCCGTACCCACGAGCAAGCGGCGGTGGCAGCCGCCCGGGCCGCCTACGTCGCCGGCTTCGATGGCACGTCCAACCTGGCCGCGGGGCACCGCTACGGGGTCCCGACGCTCGGCACGTCGGCGCACGCCTTCACCCTGCTCCACGACGACGAACGGGCGGCCTTCCGAGCGCAGGTCGACGCGCTCGGTCCCGGCACCACGCTGCTGGTCGACACCTACGACGTCCGCCGCGGGATCGAGAGGGCGCTCGACGCCGCCGGCACATCGCTCGGCGGGATCCGCATCGACTCCGGTGACCTGGCCGAGCACGCCCGCGCCGCTCGGGCACAGCTCGACGCCGCCGGGGCGACCGGCACCCGGATCGTGGTCTCCGGCGACCTCAACGAGGACCGCATCCGGTCCCTGCGCGACGCGCCGATCGACGGCTACGGCGTCGGCACCGACCTGGTGACCGGCGGTGGCGCCCCCACCGCCTGGTTCGTCTACAAGTTGGTCGCCCGCGCGCTGGAGCCAGGGGGTCCGTGCGAACCGGTCGCCAAGGCCGGGGGGAACAAGGCCACGGTCGGCGGCCGCAAGCGGGTCAGCCGACGGCTCGACGGCGGCCGAGCGACCGGCGAGGTGATCCGCCCCTGGCAGGCCCGCGTCCCGTCCGGTGAGCGGCCGCTGCAGGTCCCGGTGGTCGTGGACGGCGAACGCGTCTACGACCCGTCGCTCGACGAGGTCCGCGCGCACCATGCGGCCGCCTGCGCCGAGCTGCCCGCTGATGCGTTCGCGCCGAGCGACGTCGCCGGTGCCGAACCGGGCGACTGGCCGGTCATCGATCACCTGGATACCCGTTCCGAGCAGGAGGTCGCCACATGACCCGCGGATACGACCCGACCACGGCGCTGCTGGTCATCGACGTCCAGAACGACTTCGCCGACCCGCAGGGCGGTCTCTACGTCCGCGGCGGTGAGGAGGTCGTCGCACCGATCAACCGGGAGATCGCCGCAGCCCGGGCCGCCGGGTCGCCCGTGCTCTACACCCAGGACTGGCACCCGGCATCCACTCCGCACTTCGCCAAGGACGGTGGCACCTGGCCGGTGCACTGCGTCGCCGATACCTGGGGCGCCGAGCTGCACCCCGATCTGGACGTCCCCGATGACGCCACGGTGGTGCGCAAGGGGGTCGACGGTGGTGACGGCTACTCGGGGTTCTCGGTCCGCGACCCGATCAGCGGCGAGGAGCACCGCACCGAACTCGGCCGGCACCTCGAGGACGCCGGCGTCCGACGGCTGGTGGTCACCGGGTTGGCCGGCGACGTCTGCGTGAAGGCCACCGCGTTGGACGGTGTCGGGTTCGGCTACGCGGTCGAGCTCCCCGTGTCGCTGACCCGGATGGTGGAGCTCGAGCCGGGCGACGGCGATCGCACGGTCGCCGAGCTGCGCGACGCCGGTGTCGAGGTGGTCGGAACGTGAGCAGCCTGGCCGCGCCACGGGCACCGATCTCGACCTGCGCGGTCGCGGTCGACACCGCGTTGCTCACGATCCGCGACGGGCAGCTCCGGCTGCTGTTGATCGAACCGGAACCCTCGGCCCTCCGGGGCTGGTGGGCCCTGCCCGGCCGGCGGGTCCGCGACGACGAGAGCCTCGATGACACCGCGCACCGGTCCCTGTCGGAGTTGGCGGGCATCACCGCACCCGGTGCCCACCTCGAGCAGCTCCGGACCTACGGCGATCCGTCACGGGATCCGCGGGGACGCGTCGTGTCGGTCGCCTACCTCGCGTTGACCCCGTTCGCCGACGACCCGGTCGATCCGGGACGGGCGCGGTTGTTCGACGTGGGCGAGCTCGGCGCCACCGGGGGCCCGCAGCTGGCCTACGACCACGAGCGCATCGTCACCGACGCATTGGAGCGGGCCCGCGCCAAGCTGGAGTACACCTCGCTGGCGACGGCGTTCGTCCCCGAGGAGTTCACCCTCGCCGACCTGCGCCGGGTCTACGAGGCGGTGTGGGGCGTCCCCCTCGATCCGGCCAACTTCCGCCGCAAGGTCGTCAGCACCCCCGGGTTCGTCGTCGAGTCCGACAAGACCGCGTCGCCCGGGCCTGGCGGTGGACGGCCCGCGAAGGTCTACCGGCGCGGGTCGGCCACCCACCTCCACCCCGCGATGCTGCGTCCCTGAGCGATCCGTCAGCCACGCCACCGGCCGCCGGGCAGGGGCGTTCCGGGCAGCGTCGTCCCGGACCAGGTGTAGGCGATCGCCCAGCGCGAGCCGTCGGCGGTGTGCACCCGGATGGTCGTGCGGTGGAACAGCTCCGGGGCCCCTTCGTACGCGTCCATCTGCGCGAGTACCCTCGGGGCCACCGCCGGGTGACGCACCGCGAGCAGCGAGCCGTGGACGTCCCCGGTCGTGGCCGCGTCGGTGTACGGCCCGAACCGCGCTGCCGGCCAGCCATGACCGCTGTCGTGCAGCTGCCCCTCCGTCGTGGCGTCGGCCACCACCTCGACGGCATCGGCGATGATCGCCCACGCCGCCGCTCCCGGGCGTAGGGAGCCGTACACGAACAGCGGGAGGTCGTCGAGCGGCGTCGACGGCCACGAGC
Organism: Nitriliruptoraceae bacterium; assembly: GCA_007120485.1. Taxonomy (GTDB): domain Bacteria; phylum Actinomycetota; class Nitriliruptoria; order Nitriliruptorales; family Nitriliruptoraceae; genus SKTG01. The sequence goes on along the minus strand of SKNP01000414.1, from coordinate 1,880 downwards.
CGACGACGGCGTCGTCGACCGGCGGGGCGTCCTGCAGCGGACCGCCGCGATCGAGGTGGGCGACCGCTTGCTGCTGGTCGACGTGCGGCCACGTCCGGGGCTCGCCGTGATCGTCGACCTGGACGCGGGTCGACGGACCTGGTTGGTAGGCCAGTCCGATGGGGAGCCGGAAACGGTCGGCGACCGCGACCTCGCCGACCGGGGCCAGCAGGTAGGCCCCAGCGGGTGCGTGACGGGCGTCATCGCGGTTGGCGGCCGCGGGGTCGGCCATCCCGGCCGGTTCGGTGACGCGGCCCTCGCTGCGGTCCAGCCGGGCGGTGGCTGTGGCCGGGATGCCGAGCACCCAGGTGTCGAGGTGCGCCCCGTCGGCCGGCACGACGGTGACCGGCACGGCGTCGTAGCCGGTCCTGCGGCCTTCGAACGCCGGGACGTAGCCGGTGAGCCGCGCGGGCAGCAGGATCGCACCGTCGTGGTCGAGACCTTTCTCGACCAGCCGTGCTGGGGAGGCGTTCGAGCCGTACGCGACGCTGTAGCGGACGGCGTCCGGTTCGGCCAGGACGGGGACGTCCGCGGGATCCGGAGGTCCGACGGCATCCGCGCGCCCGGCGTCGCTGCCCGCGATCGGGCCATCGAGGTGGTCCCAGACGGACGGGCTGTCGGCGAGCCGCACCGGTGCGTCGACGGTCCCGTCGACCGAGAGCGACCACCACCGACCACGGTGCACCAGCACGGGCCCGGCCGGACGTGGCCCCGGATAGCTGGACGGATCGAACGGCGGGATGTGAGGCATCAGCCGACTCAGCTCCCCGACGGCAGCTCACCGTGGTCGAGCAGGTGCTCGAACGCGTCCTCGTCGATCACCGGCACGTCCGCCGCCGCGGCCTTGTCGACCTTGGACCCCGGGTCGGCGCCGGCGACGACCACCGAGGTCCGGCCGGAGACGCTGCCGGTGACCTTGGCACCCCGGGACTCGAGCGCCTCCGTCGCCTCGTCACGGGTGAAGCGCTCCAGGGTGCCGGTGACGACGACCGTCCAACCGTCGAGCAGCGCATCGTCGGCACCGTCGGCCACCTCGGCCTGCGTGGTGATGCCGAGCGCGATCAGTTCATCGATCAGCTCCGCGTTGCGGGGCGTCGCGAACCAGGAGTGCACCGCGGCGGCGATCGTCGGCCCGATCCCGTCGATGGCTTCGAGCTGTTCCGGGGTGGCCGCACGGATCGCCTGCAGGCTCGGCAGGGCGCGGACCAGGGTCTTGGCGTACGTCGGTCCCAGGTGGCGGATGTTGAGCGCGACCAGGATCCGCTCCAGCGGTCGCTGTCGGCCGGCGTCGATGCCGGCCAGGAGGTTGTCGACCCGCTTCTCCCCCCACCCCTCGAGCGCCAGCAGGTCGTCGCGCCGGTCGTGCAGACGGAAGACGTCGGCGAGGTCGCGGACCAGCCCCTGCTCGAGCAGGAGTTCGACGGTCTGCTCGCCGAGCCCTTCGATGTCGAGCGCCCCGCGGCTGGCCAGGTGGGTCAGCGACTCGAACAGCCGGTTGGGGCAGTCGACGTTCTCGCAGAGGTGGTGCGCCTCGCCGTCCGGCCGGACCAGTGGCTCCCGACAGAACGGGCAGCGCTCCGGCATCGACCACGGTTCGGTGCCGTCCGGCCGCTTGGTCAGCACCGGGCCGACGACCTCCGGGATGACATCGCCGGCACGTCGGACCATCACGCGGTCGCCGGGTCGGACGTCCTTGGCCTGGACCTGGATCTCGTTGTGCAAGGTCGCGTAGGTGATGGTGGTACCGGCGACCAACACCGGGTCGAGCACGGCGTACGGCGTGGCCTTGCCGGTCCGGCCGACGTTGACCTCGATGCGCTGGAGGGTCGTCTCCTGCTCGA
>SKNP01000496.1 GCA_007120485.1 Nitriliruptoraceae bacterium | reverse complement strand
GCGCCCATCGCCGCCGCCGTGGAGGCGGCGTGCCGCGATCGGTTCCTGCTCGTCAACGCGGTCGCGCCGGACGTGCTGCGGCTCGCCCCGCCGTTGACGGTGTCGCGCGAGGAGGTCGACCTCGCGCTCAGTGCAATCGAGGAGGCGCTCCGCGCGGTCGCGGACGCGCCCGACTGACCCCGCCGCTCACTGCCTCCCGAGGGCTCATCCCAGCCGATCGCCCGCCCGTGCATCCCGCCCGCCAGTCCGATTGCCCGACCGACCGTGCTTGCCGCCCACCGGCCCGATCCACCGTTCTTCCCGTCCGACCCCGACCGACCGTGCTTGCCGCCCACCGGCCCGACCCACCGTTCTTCCCGTCCGACCCCGACCGACAGGAGCCCCCGTGGCTGATGCCCCGTCGCACTTCCGCAAGGTCGAGGACCTCGACCGTGCCCAGCTGCTCGCGGTCCTCGACCGCGCGGACGAGCTCAAGGCCACCCGCGCCGCCGGTCCCCGGACCGACCTGGTCGGACGCACGATCGCGATGATCTTCGAGAAGCCGTCGACCCGCACCCGGGTGTCGTTCCAGGTCGCCGTCACCGAGCTCGGTGGCAGCCCCCTGCCGCTGTCCTCCGCGGAGCTGCAGCTGGGTCGTGGCGAGACGATCGCTGACACCGCCGCCGTGCTGTCGCGCTACGTCCACGGGCTGGTGGTCCGCACCTTCGGGCAGGACCGCATCGACGAGCTCGCCGCCAACGCGACCATCCCGGTGGTCAACGCCCTGACCGACGAGGAGCACCCCTGCCAGGCCCTCGCCGACCTCCAGACGGTGCGGGAGCGGTTCGGTGGGTTCGCCGGTCGCACCCTGACCTACGTCGGCGACGGCAACAACGTCGCGCACTCCCTGCTGCTCGCCGGTGCGATGGTCGGGCTGTCGGTCCGCGTCGCCCACCCGGACGGCTACGCGCCCGATCCGGCCGTGGTCGCCCGGGCCGCTGAACTGGCCGCCGCCTCGAACGCCGAGGTGTCGACGACCACCGACCCGGTGGCCGGCGTCACGGGCGCGGACGTGGTCTACACCGACGTCTGGGCCTCGATGGGCCAGGAGGCCGAGGCCGAGGCACGGCTGGCCGTCTTCGAGCCGTTCCGCGTCACCGCCGAGCTGTTCGAGCACGCCGCGGACGACGCGGTCTTCCTGCACTGCCTGCCAGCGCACCGTGGCGAGGAGGTCGCCGCGGAGGTGATCGACGGTCGCGCATCGGTGGTGTTCGACCAGGCGGAGAACCGCATGCACACGCAGAAGGCGCTGCTCGCGTCCCTGCTGACCTAGAGCCTCACCATGACCGACAAGACCCAGCGCCACCAGCTGCTCCGGCAACTGGTCACCGACGGCGACCTGCGCTCGCAGGTCGAGGTCGCTGATGCCCTGCGGGCCGCCGGCGTCGAGGTCCACGAGGCGACGGTCAGCCGTGACCTCGGCGAGGTGGGGGCGGTCAAGGTCCGAGGTGCTGACGGGTCGCTGGTGTACCGGCTGGCGGCCGACCCGGGCCCCTCGTCCGCTCGGGAGCGCCTCGACGAGACGCTCCAGCGGTTCGTCACGCAGGTGCTGGCCAGCGGCAACCTCGCCGTCCTTCGCACCCCGCCGGCGTGCGCCCACCCGGTCGCCTCCGCGATCGACCTCGCGGAGCTCGACGGGGTGATCGCCACCGTCTCCGGCGACGACACCGTGTTGGTCGTCGCCGAGGAAGGGCTGGCCGGCGGCGACCTCGCCGCCGAGCTGCGCGACCGTGCCGGGCTGCGTTGACCGCCGGCCCCTGACCGCCGGCTTCCGATCGTCGCAGCGCTCCCGTCCACCCTCCCCACGACCCCGCCCGAACCCCCGCCCGCACCCCGTCTCCGTCCCGCATCGCCCTCCCGCATCCCTGCCGTACCCCCTAGGAGCCTCCCATGAGCAAGCCCCGGATCGTCCTCGCCTACTCCGGCGGGCTCGACACCTCCGTCGCCATCGAGTGGCTGAAGGAGCACAAGGACGTCGACGTCGTCGCCTGCGCGGTCGACGTCGGCCAAGGCGTCGACGACCTCGACGAGATCAAGCAGCGCGGCCTCGACTGCGGTGCGGTCGACTCGGTCGTGATCGACGCCAAGCAGGAGTACGCCGACGAGTTCATCGCGCCGGCGCTGAAGGCCAACGCGATGTACATGAACAAGTACCCGCTGGTCTCGGCCCTCTCGCGTCCGCTGATCGTCAAGCACCTGGTGAAGGTCGCCCGGGAGACGAACGCCGCTGGCGTGGCGCACGGCTGCACCGGCAAGGGCAACGACCAGGTCCGCTTCGAGGTCGGCACGATGACGCTGGCACCCGACCTGGAGACGCTCGCGCCGATCCGCGAGTGGGGGCTGACCCGCGACGCCGCGATCGACTGGGCCGAGGAGCGGGGCATCCCGATCCCCGTGACCTCCAAGTCCAGTCCGTACTCGATCGACGAGAACGCCTGGGGACGCACGGCGGAGTGCGGGATCCTCGAGGACCCGTGGGCCAAGCCGCCGGAGGATGTGTTCGAGCGGACCGTCAGCGTCGCCGACGCGCCGGACGAACCGGACGAGCTGGTCCTCACCTTCGAGCAGGGCCTGCCGGTCAGCGTCGACGGGGTGAAGATGCCGCTGGCGGAGCTGGTCGCCCACCTCGACGAACGGGCCGGACGCCACGGGGTCGGCCGCATCGACATGATCGAGGACCGGCTGGTCGGCATCAAGAGCCGCGAGATCTACGAATGCCCTGGCGCGATCACGCTGATCACGGCGCACCGCGACCTCGAGGATCTCTGCCTCGAGCAGGAGCTCGCCGACCACAAGCGCACGGAGGAGGGGCGGTACGCCCAGCTGATCTACAACGGGCTGTGGTGGGGACCGCTCAAGCAGGCGCTCGACGCCTTCATGGACGAGGCCAACCGCTACGTCAGCGGCGAGGTCCGCGTGGAGCTGTTCAAGGGCCACGCCACGGTCGTCGGCCGGCGCAGCGAGGCCGGGTTGTACAGCTACGACATGGCGACCTACGACGAGGGCGACCAGTTCGACCAGACCCTGGCGGAGGGCTTCGTGAAGCTCTGGGGCCTGCCGCTCAAGACCTGGGCGGCCAAGGTCCAGGAGCAGGGCGACCGGAGGTGACCCACCACCCGGCGACCCGCTGACGCCTGACACGCCCCTTTGACAGGAGTGGTGCCTGACGTACCCTGAAGTCAGGCGCCACACCTGCGGGTTGTGGGAGGTCGGTGCGTGCACGGCGCCGAGGAGGGTGCGCATGGTCGTCCTGGTGATCGGGGACATCGTCGACAGCCGCCGGGTCGGCGACCAGCGTGGGCTGCTCGCGGGGCTCGCCTCGGCGGTCGCCGGCCTGCCGCACGCGAACTCCGCGGCCGCCACCACGGGCGACGAGTTCCAGGCGGTGTACGACGACCCGGCGGTGGCGATCCGTGAGATCGCGTCACTGCGCCTGCATCTGCTGGACGAGTCGCCGGTGGACACACCGGTGCACCTGCGCGTGGGGTTCGGGGTCGGGGAGGTGATCGGTCCGGAGCCGGTCGACGCCGGTGCGCCCGGCCAATCCGGACCCGGCTGGTGGCACGCACGTGCCGCCCTCGACCACGTCCGCGAAACGCGCCGTGCCTGGCCGCAGCTGCGTTGGTGGATCGTCGGCGACCCGGAGGCGGCCCCGGGGTTGGCGCCGTTGCGTGCCACCCTGATCGCGCTCGACGCGCTCGCCGCACGGTTCGACGCGACCGACGTGTCACTGGCCCGTGGTCTGCTTGCGGGCAGGACCGCCAGCGATCTCGCGCGCGAACGCGAGCTGACCCGCCAGTCCGTCGCGGAACGTCTCCACGACCACGGCGTGTACGGCTGGGTCCGGACGCTCGAGACCCTCTCGGAAGACGTGACGTGACCTTCGCGCTCGCCCTGCTGTTCGCCGGGCTGGTGACCCCGGCGCTGGCCCCACGTGCCGGCCGTTGGGCCCTGCCGGCCGTCCTCGTCCTGCTGGTGCTCGCCATGCTCCACGACGCGGCGCCGGTCGTCGACCTCACCGGCCTCGCGGATGGCCTGGCCCGTGCCGACGTCCTCGGCGTCGTCGGCGGGGACGGCCTTCGGTGGTTGCTCCTGGTCGCCGCGTTGGTGTGGTGTGGCCCGGCCGCCGATCAGGTCGTACGTCGGGTCCTCACCGCGACCGGGTTGCCGGCTCCCGAGACCGCCGCCGACGCGGGGCTGCGGGCGGGTCGTTGGATCGGCCGGCTCGAGCGGTGGCTGCTCGTCGCCTGCGTCGCTGCCGCCCAGCCAGCCCTGGCGGTGATCCCCGTCGGCGGCAAGGCGCTGTTCCGCTACGCGGAGGTGGTCGCCGACGCGCGCTCCGAACGCCCGCACCTCACCGGCCCCGACGGCAGCCCACAGGGATCGGTGAGCCGAGCCGGGCTGGTCGACTACGTGATCGTGGGGTCGCTGGCGTCGTGGGTCCAGGCGATCGTCCTGGGCTTGTTGGTACTCGCACCATGAGGCGTTCGAGGAGATGCTCGCGATGGACGTCGTTGGAACGGTGCGACCGCCGCTATCGTCCTGCGGTCGACGGTGAGGGCAGTGGATGAGCGACCAGCACGACGCGACCGACGCCGGCCGGCTGTGGGGAGGCCGCTTCACGGCCGGCCCGGACGCGGCGGCCTGGGCGCTCGGCGTCTCCACCTCGTTCGACCGTCACCTCTGGCGACAGGACCTGGCCGGCTCGGCCGCGCACGCGCACGAACTGCACCGGATCGGGGTCCTCGACGCCGACGAACGTGACGCGATGCTCGCCGCGCTCGAACGCTGTGCCGCGCTGTTCGAGCGGGACGCGTTCGAGTTCCTCCCGACCGACGAGGACGTCCACGGTGCGATCGAACGGTGGCTGGTCGAGGAGCTCGGGGCGCTCGGCGGCAAGCTGCGGGCCGGTCGATCCCGCAACGACCAGATCGCCAGCGACCTGCGCTTGTGGTGCCGCGACGCTTGCGACGACCTCGTCGCCCTGATCGGTGGGCTGCAGGCGGCGTTCGTCGAGCAGGCGGAGGCGCACCTCGGGTGGCATGCCCCCGGCTACACCCACCTGCAGCGCGGGCAGCCGGTGCTGCTGAGCCACCACCTCCTCGCGTACGTGTGGATGCTCGATCGCGACGCCGGCCGCCTCCGCGACGCTCGCGAGCGGCTGGACGAATCGACGCTCGGGTCGGGTGCGTTGGCCGGGCAGACGCTCGGGCTCGATCCGCAGGCCTACGCGGACCACCTCGGTGTCGCCTCGGTCTCACCCAACTCGATCGATGCGGTCGCCTCACGCGACTTCGCGCTGGAGGTGCTGTCGGCCTGCGCGATCCTGTCGGTGACGCTCTCGCGGCTGGGGGAGGAGATCGTGCTGTGGGCGACCTCGGAGTTCGCCTTCGCCCGGGTCGGCGACGCGTTCTCCACCGGCAGCTCGATCATGCCGCAGAAGCGCAACCCGGACATCGCCGAGCTGGTCCGGGGCAAGACCGGCCGGGTCGTCGGGGACCTGGTCAGCCTGTTGACGACCATCAAAGCCCTCCCGCTGGCGTACGACCGCGACCTGCAGGAGGACAAGGAGCCGGTGTTCGACGCCGTCGGCACCCTACGGCTGGTGCTGCCGGCGGTGACCGGCACCGTGGCCAGCCTCACCTTCGACCGTGACCGGCTCGCCGCCGCATCGGTCGGTGGGTTCGCCCTGGCGACCGACCTCGCCGAGGAGCTCGTGACCCGCGGGATGCCGTTCCGCGAGGCACACGAGGTGGTCGGCGAGGTGGTGCGGGCGGCCGAGGAGCGGGGTGTGGACCTCGACGGGCTCGATCCGGCCGAGCTGTCCGCGATCCACCCGGCGCTGGACGAGGAGGTCGCCGCCCGGTTCGACCCGCAGCAGGCGATCGATCGCCGCGACGCGGTCAACGGCACCGCGACGGTGTCCGTGCGGGCACAGCTGGACGCCGCACGGGCAGCAGCGGCGGCCAACCTCGGGTAGGTCCCGCACACGTCCCGACGTCCTGACGTCCCGACCGCACGAGTTCACGACCAGGCGACGAGGAGGCCCGCGGTGGCAGCGTCGAACGACGAGGTCGCACGGCTCCTGGCCGAGCTGGCGACCCTCACCGAGATCGACGAGGGCGACCCCAACGCCTTCCGGGTCCGGGCGTACCAGAACGCCGAACGAGCGGTGCGCAGCCTCGACGGGCAGGTCTCCGAGCTGAGCGCCGACGAGTTGGCCGAGGTCAGGGGCATCGGCAAGAGCATCGCCGGACGGATCCGCGAGTACGTCGACGACGGACGCATCGACAAGCTGGAGGAGCTACGGGTCAAGCACCCGTCCGGCAAGCGCGACCTGATGAAGGTGCCGGGGCTCGGCCCCAAGAGCGTCCAACAGCTCCATGAGCAGCTCGACATCACCGACCTCGAGGGGCTGGCCGACGCGCTGGCTGATGGACGGATCGCCGACCTGCCCGGGATGGGGGAGAAGACGGTCGCCAACATCGAGCAGGCGATCGAGCAGCTCGGTCTGACCTCCAAGGACCAACGGGTCCCCATCGCGACGGCGCTACCGGTCGCTGAACGCATCGTGGCGGCCCTGCAGGAGGTCGACGGGGTCGAGGACGTCGCGTACGCCGGCAGCCTGCGTCGCTTCCGCGAGGACATCGGTGACGTGGACGTGCTGGTCGCCAGCGCCGAGGCAGCACCTGCCCGGGAGGCGTTCCTGGCCCTGGACGAGGTCGAGCGCACGATCGGCTCGGGCGAGACCAAGACCTCGGTGGTGACGCGCGATGGTGTCCAGGTGGATCTCCGGGTCGTGCCACCGGAGAGCTTCGGGGCCGCCCTGCTGTACTTCACCGGTTCCAAGGCCCACAACATCCGGCTGCGGCAGCGTGCGATCGATCGGGGTTGGACGCTCAACGAGTACGCCCTGGCCCAGACCGATGAAGGCACCGAGGCGCCGGTGGTGGCGTCCGCCGACGAGGAGGGCATCTACGCCGCGCTGGAGCTGCCCTGGATCACCCCGGAGCTCCGCGAGGACGACGGGGAGATCGAAGCTGCGACCGGCGATGGGTTGCCATCGCGTCTGACGGTGGAGGATCTCCGAGGGGACCTGCACGACCACACCGATCTGTCCGGTGACGGCCGTGACACGCTGGAGGACCTGGTGGCTGCCGCGGCCGATCGGGGACTGGCGTACCTCGCGATCACCGACCACGCGGAGGACCTGCGCATCAACGGGGTCTCCCAGGAGGCGATGGAGCAGCAGCGGGGGCGGATACGCGAACTCGAACAGGAGCGCGGCGACATCGCGCTGCTGCACGGTGCCGAACTCAACATCGGGGTGGACGGCACGCTGGACTACGACGAGCGGTTCCTGGCCACCTTCGACTGGCTGGTCGCCAGCGTGCACTCGCACTTCGGCCGCCCGGTCGAGGAGCAGACCGCGCGGGTGGTCGCGGCGGTACGGCATCCCAGCGTGACCGCGATCGGCCACCTCACCGGTCGCAAGCTCGGGGTGCGGCCGGGGATCGAGTTGGACCTCGAACAGGTGCTGACGGCGGCGGCGGAGACCGGGACCGCGATCGAGATCAACGCGGCGCTGGCGCGCTTGGACGCACCGGTGACGGTCATCCGTGAGGGCATCCGGCGGGGCTGCACGTTCGTGATCTCCACCGACGCTCACGCCGTCGGCGAGCTCGATCGCGCCCGCTTCGGCGTCGCGCAGGCCCGGCGTGCGGGACTGGACGCCAGCGCGATCGCCAACACGCGCCACCTCGACGACTTCCAGCGGTGGCTGTCCGACGTGCGAAGCGGTTGATGGCGGTGGGTTCGGATCGAGGCCGGTTGCTCGGCGAACCGCACGCGATCGATCGCGAGCAGCTGGGTGATCCGGCTCCCGAGGTGGCCATCGGCCTGCTGGGGCGGCTCCTGGTCCGCGACCTCGGTGCCGAGGGGACGGCGATCGCGCGCATCGTCGAGGTGGAGGCGTACCGTCCGGACGATCCGGCCAGCCACAGCTACGCCCGGCGGACGCCACGTTGCGAACCGATGTTCTGGCAGCCCGGGACGGGGTACGTCTACCGGTCGTACGGGGTGCACTGGTGCCTGAACGTGGTGGTCGAGCCGTCGGAGATCGGTGCTGCGGTCCTGGTGCGGGCGGCCACGGCGATCCGGGGGGTGGACGCGGTTCGACGACGCCGTCCGAAGGCCGCCAGCGACCGCGAGCTGTTGCGCGGACCGGGCCGTCTCACCGCCGGGCTCGACATCGATGGATACCGACATGATGCCGGGGACCTGCTCGACGGCGACGCCGGCTTGTGGCTGGCGGCTGACGCCTTCGAGGTGGCCGCGGCGGACGTCGGCTGTGGGCCCCGCGTGGGGGTGAGTCGTGCGGCCGAGGTGCCTTGGCGATGGTGGCTGGCCGACGCGCCGGAGGTCAGCGTCTACCGGCGTTCACCCCGAGCCCCGACCGGGGAGCACCGGGCCGGAGACGACCGCCCGCACGCGACGGGCGCTAGGCGCTCGGAGTGACCTGGTGGTTCGCGGGCTGGGGGCCCGGGTGGTTACGGTTCGCTCACCGCGGACGGCGCCGGTGCAACGACCGGCTCGGCGGTACACCACGCTGCCGGCCGCGATCTCGCCCCACTTCGGGGCACGCTCTTCAGTGAAGGCCGCTCTCGAGCGCCTTCGATACCTCATCTTCGGTCGAGACGACCAGAGCGCTGAGGTTGACAGCAACAGCCCCCGCGGCGTACCATCCGCGGTCCGCCCAACGGCCACGGCTCGCTCCTGAGCCCGCCAGCTGCGCACGCTGCAGCCGGCGCCCACGGCCACGGGTTGGACGGAACGGAACGAACCGGCTAGCTTCCTTCCCGGAAGCCCGGGTCGGGTCCGATCCGGGAAAGCGGTGACGCGCTGGAAGCCGACCCCGACCGGGGCGGAACCCGGTGCTCCGCGCACCGCTCTTTGAGAACTGCACAAGGTGCCAAAAGCCAGTGCCACCCGCGACCTCGGTCGCGGGAGGACACACCCCGTTGGCTCGGATCCAGACCGGTTCGCCGGTCGAAGAACCGAGCCACGAGTAGTGTCCGTAGGACCCTTAACAATATATTGATGAAGGGATCAACGGTCGACGCTTCGGCGGAGACCGAACCCCTTCGTTGTTTGTGATCGTTTCTGCTTCTCGAAGTAGTCATCGATCTCTCAACGGAGAGTTTGATCCTGGCTCAGGACGAACGCTGGCGGCGGGTCTAACACATGCAAGTCGAGGGACGAACCAAGGTGCTTGCACCTTGGGGAAACCGGCGAACGGGTG
>SKNP01000203.1 GCA_007120485.1 Nitriliruptoraceae bacterium | reverse complement strand
CGGTCGCTGGCCACCTTCGGGTTCACACCGGTCGCCGACATCGATCGGTCCGCGACGTTCCGGACCGAGGTACCTCCGGACGAGGCTGCGTCGTGAACCGCGATCCCGACCCGCAGGACGACTCGACGACCATCGACCAGGCGGGGTTCGTCGCCGGGCTCGAAGCGCTGGCGTTCGGGGTGCTGATCTTCGTCATCGGCACCTTGATCGTCCTCAACGGCTGGGCGGTGGTCGATGCGAAGTTCGCGTCCAACGCCGCGGCTCGTGAGGCGGTCCGTGCCGTGGTGGAAGCGCCGGCGGGGACACCGACCAGCGACCTCCACCAGCGCGCGACCGGCGCGGCCCATCAGGCGTTCGCGGCGCACGGGCACGAGCCGGGCCGCGTCGACGTCACCCCGGAGGGGCCGTTGACGCTCGAGCGCTGCGCGGAGATCTCGATCGCGACCAGCGTCCAGGTCAGCTCCGTCATCGTCCCGGGGGTGATGGAGACGCCCGAGTGGAACGTCTCATCGAGGTACCAGCAGGTCGTCGACCCGTTCCGTAGCGGGCTCGAGGTCGAAGGGTGGGATGGCTGTGGCTTCTGAGCACCGGTGGTTCTCGGAGGACGGCAACACCCTCGTGTTGATGCCGGCCGCCGTCCTGATCCTGCTCGGTCTGGCAGCGATGGCGTTGGACGCCGCCACGATGTTCCTCGGAGAACGTCGCCTGGTCGACGTCACGTCGTCGATCGCCCATGACGCGGTCGCCGGGGTCGACGAAGCACGGTTCTACGATCCGGATGACGGCACGGTCGAACTCGACGCCGCGCAGGTGGGTGCCCGGGCGCAGCAGCTGCTGGCGGCTCAGCGCGAGGATCGCACCTTCGAGGACGTCGCCTGCGACGCCCCGGACCTCGATGGCCCCCGCGTGACGATCACCTGCCACGCGACGGTGCGGCCGCTGTTCGCCCCGATCTGGGGGTTGGCGGACAGCCACCGACTGTCCGTCTCGGAGACCGCGGTGGGTGTCCGGAACTGACCGCGGTGACGGTGCACGTGGGAGGGGGTGTCACCGACGGGCGGCCGGGCGCGGATCCCTCACCCGGCCGCCGCTGGTGTCCCGGCGTCGCGATGTCAGTCGTCGGCGGGGTGCTCGATCTCCACGGTGACGACCTGCGGGTCGGATCCCCGGTCGACCGTGAACGGCAGGGTGTCGGTCGTGCCGACGAAGATCCGGTGCCGCGCTTCGAAGATGCCGCCGTTGACGACCTCCACGATCGCGTCGCCGTCGCCCTCGATCGCTTCCCCGTCGAAGTCGAACAGGTCGTCCTCGATCTCCGGCGGCAGCCCGCCCAGACCGGCCGGGACGCTGCCGATCAGCTCCACCAGGAGGATGGCATCGCCTTCCACGTCGATGGGGTCACCGCTGCCGTCCTGGACGGCCTGCTCGACGTACCTCACGCTCCAGCCGATCTGCCCGTCGTCGCCCTCGACCTGGAACGCGACCTGGTCGGCGTCATCCTGCTCGGTCACGTCGACGTCGGTGAGTCCGAACTCAGCATCCGGCGGCGTGCGCGGGAAGCCGTCCACGCCGTACATCGCCTCTTCCTCGACGAGGTAGTCGAGGGCCCGCGCGAGGATCGTGGCCATCTGTGCGCGCGTGACGTCCGAGTTCGGGTCGAAGGTGTCCGGCCCGGTGCCCTGCAGGATCCCGACGGTGGCCAGCTTCTCGACGGCGTCCTGGTGGGTGCCGGACACGTCCGCGAAGCTCGCGTTCTGCGGGAGCTCCTCGCCGGTGACCTCTTCGATCGTGCGGACGACGAAGGTCGCCAGCTGTTGCCGGTTGACGTTGTTGGTCGCGCCGAAGGTGCCGTCGGCTTGCCCCGCGACGATCCCGGCCTCGTACAACTGATCCACCGCGTTGCCGTGGACCCCGGTGACCTCATCGCCGAAGGGCCCGTCGTCGCTGGGGTCGAGTTCGGGGAGGGTGAACACGCTCGGGCGCACCCGGGCGAGGCTCCGTGTCAGGAACGTCGCCATCTGCTCGCGGGTGACCGGTGAGCTGCCGTCGTACTCGCCCGCCCCACTCCCGAGGGCGATGTAGAACGCGGCGATGCAGTTGATGGCCGGTTCGTGGACCCCGCCGGTGACGTCGGTGAACCGCTGCTCGGTCGACGACGATCCGAGACACGCCTGGTCGATGTCCCGGGCGCTGTCGTCGGCGACCGCGGTGGTCGGCAGCATCAGCAGCAGCGCTGCCGCACCGACCAGCGACGCTCGAGCGCGACGGCGGTGGGGTGAAGCGGTTCGAACCATCGGAAGTGGCCTCTCGTTGTCGTCGGTCTCGGTCGATCTCGCTGGGGGCCGTCGGGGAGCTCACCGGTCAGCGTCCTGCAGCAGCGATGCACGCACCGTGCGACCCCTCACGCTTCGCGTCGGGTGCGTCAGCGGTCACGCAACCGCCGCAGACGTGGTGCCGGACGTTGCTGGCCCCTTCCGACACCCTGCCCCAGTGCGGAGCCTCGCGCGTGATGGCACCGCCGCGCAACGGACGAACGGACGGTGTCCGCTGTGCGAGCTCCGTGCGACGCGGTATCCGGCGATCGGCCGCGTCGATCGCTCGCCGGCGGTGGCTGCTCGCCGGCGTTGGCTGCTCGCTGGCGGTGGCGGCGCGCCGCCGCTGGCCGCTCGCCGCCACCGCTGGCTACGGTCCCGCGATCCAGCGTCGACGACGAGGTGGTGTGCGCTCCCGCTCCCGAGCGATCCTCGCGCTGGCGGTGCCGGCGATCGTGACGCTGGTCGCCGACCCGATCATGGGGCTGGTCGACACCGCGGTGGTGGGACGGCTCGGTGCGGCGGAGCTCGGCGCGCTCGGTCTGGCCGTGTCGGTGCTCGCCGCGGTGTCGTGGATCTTCAACTTCCTGGTGTTCGGGACCACCTCGACGGTGGCGCGCGCCGTCGGTGCCGACGACCTCGAGGCGGCGGGTCGTCGGGTCAGCCACGCCGCGCGGGTGGCGGTGGTGCTGGGTGTGACGGTCGGTGCGGCGCTGCTGCTCGCGGCCCCGATGCTGGTCCGCGCGTTGGGAGCCGTCGACGAGTTGGTCGACCCGGCGGTGGTCTACCTGCGGATCCGGGCGGTCGGCATCCCGTTGCTGCTCCTGGGCTACGTCGGCCACGGCGCGTTCCGCGGGGTCGCCGATACCAAGACGCCGCTGGGCATCGTGGTGGTGGCCAACCTGCTCAACGCGGGTCTGACCATCGGGCTGGTGTTCGGCTTGGGGGCCGGCATCGCCGGCGCCGCGTGGGCGACGGTCGCGGGTGAGGCGGTGGTCGTGGCGGCGTTCGCGGTCCTGATCCGCTCGACCGGGTTGCCGTTGCGAGGGCACGGTTGGCCGGGGCGCCGTCAGCTCCGGGCGTTGGTGGTGGTCAGCCGCGACCTGTTCCTGCGCACCGGCGGGCTCCTGGCGGGGCTACTCGCGATCACCTCGGCGGCCGCTCGTATCGACGCGGTGACCGCCGCCAGCCACCAGGTGCTCTTCCAGACGTTCCTACTGATCTCGTTCCTGATGGACGGGGTCGCCATCGCCGGGCAGACGTTGGTGGGTCGGGCGCTCGGCGCCGGGCAGGTCGACGATGCCCGGGCGACCGGCCGGGCGGTGCTGCGCTTCGGCGTGGTCGGCGGGGTGCTCGTCGCTGCCGCGCTCCTCGCCGGTGGTGGGGTGTTCCCGCGGCTGCTCACCGATGACGCGGTCGTCCTGGCCACCGTCGCCGGTGCTTGGTGGCTGGCTGCGCTCGGTGTGGTCATCAACGGTCCGACGTTCGCGTTGGACGGCGTGCTGATGGGAGCGGAGGACTTCGCCTACCTGCGGACCTGGACCATCGCCGGGGCGGTCGTCGGTGGCGTCGGCGGGCAGGTGGTCGCCGCGACCGGCGGTGGCCTGCTGGGGCTGTGGGTCGCGGTCCAGGCGATGATGCTCGTCCGCCTGGTGTCGCTGCTGTGGCGGTTGCGTGGCCACGCCTGGACCCGGACCGGCGCCGGGTTGGTGACCGATCCCGATCGCTGAGACCGACCACGAACGTGGCGTCGGCACCGGCCATGACCGACCGCCGGACCTCGGTAGCCCGCCGGATCTCGGTAGCTCGCCCGGACCTCGCGGCTCGCCCGGACCTCGCGGCCCGCCCGGACCTCGCGGCCCGTGGTCAGTAGCGCTCGTCCTCGGGGATGGCGTCCACGTAGCGGCGGAGCTGATCGGCCACGTCGTGCACGAACCGGTGCACGGTCGCCTCCGCGAGGCGGTGCAGCAGCATCCGGTCCGCTCCCGCGCCGAGTAGCCCCAACGGCGGCTCGTAGCTGCCGTCCAGCGTCAGCTGGGTCAACGGCGGGTCGAACGACACCGACGAGACCTCCAGGTCGGCGGCGAGCGACGGGAACAGCAGCCGTCCCGTCGCGGCATGCCACCGCAGCGGCACGACGCTGCGGGTGACCTCGCGTGGCTCGAAGTCACCCACCTCGATCGTGACATCGCGGCTGACCGAGAACCCCCCGACCTCGACCCGCAGCGTGCGCGAGAGCATCCCGGCCTGCTCGGCGGCATCGTCGGTCGCGTGCTGGAGGATCTCGACCGCATGGTCCGCCAGCAGGCGACCGATCAGGTCGAACGGCGCCTCGACGTAGGCGTAGACGTGCAGCGGACGCTCCACGGGTGCCTCCTGCCCGGCCGGTCGGTCCCTCGGACGGGACCGACGCTAGACCATCTGCGCGTCGAAGGTCGCGACCACCTCGACGTGGTGGGTCATCGGGAACAGGTCCAGCGGGACGGCCCGGTGGAGACGGTAGCCACCGGTCACCAGGTGGTTGGCGTCGCGGGCGAGCGCCGCCGGGTCGCAGGCGACGTAGACGATCCGGCGAGGTGCCAACGCGAGCAGGTCGCCGACGGTCCGCTCGCCAGCTCCGGTCCGCGGGGGGTCGAGCACGACCACGTCCGGGCGCGGTCGTGGGTCCTCGCCGCGCCGGATCCGCCCGAGCACGCGCCCCACCTCTCCGGTCACCACCTCGACGTCCAGCCCGTTGGCCGCCGCGTTGTCGGCGGCGGCGTTCGCGCCCGCGGCGTGGCCTTCGACCGCCAGGACGCGCCCGCCGGCGCCGGCCAACGGCAGCGAGAACAGCCCCACGCCCGCGTAGAGGTCCCAGATCTCCAGCCCGTCCAGCCCGTCCGACCCGTCCGATCCGTCCGACCCGTCACCAGCCGTGCCGGCCACCGCCTCGAGCACGTGGGTCACCAGCGCCGCCGCCGCGTCCGGGCCGACCTGGAAGAAGGCGTCCGCGGGCACGGTCAGTTCGACACCGGCGACCTCGACGGTGACGTCTCCGGTCCCACGCATCGCCACGGCGGTGCCGTCCGGTTGCTCCAGGCGCAGGTCGAACGTCCCATCCGGCAGTTCGAGCGGTCCCGGACCGGGGGCGATCGTGGCGACGGCCCGGTCCCGGTGGGCCCGGACGGTGACCTCGTCCGCGCCGGTCGCGTCCCCGACGGTCTCGCGAAGCGCCTGGGTCTCCTCGCGGAGCACGAGGCAGGTGTCGACCGCGACCACCTCGTCGGATCCCGCGCGGTGGAAGCCCAGCCGGCCCTCGTCGTCAGCGTGCAGCCGGGCCTGCATCCGGTAGCCGGTCGCCGGGCCGACCGCCTGGCACGGCTCGACGGGGGGATCCTCCAGCCGGCCGAGGCGGGTCAGTTGTTCGGTCACGACGCGGGTCTTGAGCCGCCGTTGCGCGTCCACGCTGGCGTGCTGCAGGTCGCAGCCGCCGCACTCGGGCACGTACGGACACGGGGGCTCGACGCGGTCGGGGCTCGGCTCGACCACCTCGAGAAGTCGTGCGCGGGCCCATCGCTTGCGGTCGTCGACGACCTCGAGGGTGACCGTCTCGTCCGGCAGGGCCCCCGGGACGAACACCGCCTTCCCGTCGATGCGGGCGACCCCTTCCCCACCGTGGGTGAACCCGTCGATCCGAGCCTGCCGGGGCGTGCCATCCAGATGCGTGCGCGGGCTCACACCTGTTCCTCCTGCAGGAACTCCAGCGCGACGTCGATGATGCCGAGGTGGCCGTCGGCGCGCTCCGCGGCGTCCGCGGCCAGGGCGGCGTCGTCGGCGTCGCGCGCGAGCGCCAACCAGGCGATCGCGCGGGTGCCGTCACCGTCGAGTTGCGACACCGCTTCGATCCCGGCGTCCAGGTCGTCGATGTCCTGCACGGTCGTGAGCGTGGCGGCAAGCATCCCAGCCGGGTCGCGTTCCCAGGAGCCGATGTCGCCGGCGACCGGGTCGCGCAACATCTCCACCGTGGCACGGCCGAGCTCCCCGCCACGCTCACGGGCGATCGACAGGGTCTCGGTCAGCATGTCCTCGCTGGCGCTGTCGCGTTCCTGCTCACCGATGTCGGCCGGGAACAGGCCCTGGCCGTCCTCGCCGGCGACCATCGCGTCGTACGCGGCGTCGGCGGCCTGCTGGACCGTCACGAGGTCGTCGGTGTCGAGTGCGGGGGCCAGTTGCTCGCGGATGTCGGCGATCGCGCCAGCGAACCGGTCGATCTGTTCCTCGAGCTGCTCGCGGTCGACGTCCGGTTCCTCCTCCTCGGGTGGCGCTTCCTCCGCTCCCTCGGGCACCTCCGGCTCGGTGATCTGCGGGTCGGTGCAGCCGACGACCAGCAGCACCGAGCCGAGCAGGAGCACACCCCCCAGACGCGGCCGGATCACGCGCCACTCCCGGCGTCCGCGTGCGGGGCGCTGCGGAGCCGGACGGCGACCCAGCCGTCGCCCTCGCGCCGCTCGAGCAGCTGCGCACCAGCCGCCTCCAGGGCGTCAAGCGCGACGTGCTCGCGCTCCACCGTGATGCCGCTGACGATCAGCTCGTCCGTGCTGGCCGCGAGCAGGTCCGCCGCGAGCGACCGGACGGTGTCGGTGATCAGGTTGGCGACCACCACCTCGGCGGCCGCAGGGACCTGGTCGACGCCGCCAGCGATGGCGGTGACCTCCACCCCGTTACGGGCGGCGTTCTCGCGGGTCACCTCGACGGCGTCCGGATCGATGTCGACCGCCGTCGCCACCGCGCCGCGGGCGGCTGCGGCGATCGCCAACACGCCCGTGCCGCAGCCGACGTCGGCGACGGTGCGCCCCTGGAGACGTCCGGCCAGGTCGAGCTCGTCGAGCAGTTCCAGGCACAGCACCGTCGTGGCGTGGTGGCCGGTCCCGAACGCACGACCCGGGTCGACGATCAGGGTCAGCTCGTCGGCGGCCGGCTCGTGGTCCGCCTCCAGCCAGCTCGGCACGATGACCGTGCGGCCGGCCTCGACCGGCCGGATCGTGGCCTTCCAGTCGGCCTGCCAGTCGCGGTCCTCCTCCCGAGACCATCGCCGGACGGGCACCGCCAGCTCCGGCACGCCGTGGGGTTCCGGCAGGTCGATCGGCGTGCCGTCCTCGAACCAGGCCACCAGCTGCGCCGGCCGCTCCCAGACCCCGCAGGCACCCGCGGCCCACAGGTGCGCGGCGACCAGATCACGGCGCGCGGGGGCCACCTCGACCTCCAGGCGGTGCGTCGCTGGGGGTGCCGCACGCGGCGACGTCGACGAGGTGGTCGCCTCGTCGGCACGGGCAGGTGAGGGATGCTCGGACACGGACGCTTCCAGCTCGGGCATCCGGCGACGCTACCTGCCGGGGGCGAGCGGGTCGGCGCGGCCGGACCGGGGACCCGCCTGCAGACATGACGCAGCCCCGTGCGACGGGGGGACACACGGGGCCGCGGCGACCGAGGTCGCGTGTAACAGGATAGACACACTATAGGCCATGTGTCCAGAAGCCAGGTGACCGGCGACCGTCCGCTGCGCGGCGGCCCCGGCGAGCCGGTGCACCGACGTGGCTACGCTCCACGGTCCGACCCGGACCCCGTGCGACCGGTCCGCGTCCGGTGCCCGAGCCAGCTGCCCACCGCGTCCGAGGCGTCCGTGTCCGATCCCGCCGACCCCGCGATCGCGATCCGTGGGCTGACCAAGCGGTACGGCGGCACGGTGGCGGTCGAGCACCTCGACCTCGACGTCGCCGCCGGGGAGACCCTCGCGCTGCTCGGCCCCAACGGGGCTGGCAAGACCACCACGGTCGAGTGCTGCGAGGGCTACCGCGCACCGGACAGCGGGACGGTCCGGGTCCTCGGGCTGGATCCCCGACGCGATGCGCCCACGTTGCGCGCCCGGGTCGGGCTGATGCTCCAGGACGGCGGCGTCTACCCGATCGCCAAGCCCCGGGAGCTGCTGCGGTTGTTCGCCGCGTTCTACCGGGACCCGCTCCCGGTCGATGCGCTGCTGGAGCGGGTGGGGCTCACCGACGCCGCGAAGACCCGCTTCCGCGACCTGTCCGGAGGCCAGCAGCAGCGGCTCTCGCTGGCGCTCGCGCTGGTCGGACGGCCGGAGGTGCTGTTCCTCGACGAGCCCACGGCCGGCCTCGATCCCGCCGCCCGCCGGCTCACCTGGGAGCTCATCGGTGAGCTACAGGCCGACGGTGCGACGATCGTGCTCACCACCCACCTGCTCGACGAGGCCGAGGAGCTGGCCGATCGCGTGGCGATCATCGACCGAGGCGAGCTGGTCGCGCTCGGTACCCCCGACGAGCTCACCCACGGCGATCTGCGCGACATCGAGTTCACCGCCCGTCCGGGGCTGGACGTCGCCGCCCTGACGGTCGCGTTGGGCGTGTCGGTCCGGGAGCGCGCGCCCGGCCGGTACCACCTCGACGCCACCAACGACCCGGCGCTGATCTCGGCGTTGGCGACCTGGCTGGCCGACCGCGACGAGCGGCTGGGCGAGCTCCGCGCCGGCAAGCGCAGCCTGGAGGACGTCTTCCTTCGCCTGACCGCCGAAGCGGGCGCCGACCGCCCCGGCGCGGCGGCCAGCCCGGACCTCGCCGACCCGGACGTCGAGGTGGCGCGGTGAGCGCCGGCGACGACCCGACGCCTCAGGCGACGGCGGTGCCCGCCAGCGATGCGGACGCGCCCCGCTCCCCGGACCCGCGGCTGCCGTGGGGGCGGGCGGTCCGTGCGCAGGCGTGGATGGAACTCAAGCTGCTCGTTCGGTCCGCGGAGAGCCTGATCATCACCCTCGGGATCCCGCTCGGGGTCCTGGTGTTCTTCTCGACCGTGGACGTGCTGCCGACCGGCGCCGGCCTCGCGGTCGACTTCCTCGTCCCGGGGGTGCTGGCGATCTCCGTCGCCGGGACCGGGCTGGTGGCCGTCGCCATCCAGACCGCGTTCGAGCGCAAGTACGGGGCGCTCAAGCGTCTCGGGGGTACCCCGCTACCTCGCAGCGGGTTCCTCCTGGCCAAGGGGCTCGCCGTCGCCGCACTGCTGGCGGGGCAGACGGTGCTGGTCGTG
>SKNP01000055.1 GCA_007120485.1 Nitriliruptoraceae bacterium | reverse complement strand
CGTACCGACGCCGACCCCGATGCCGGGGGCACGGCGCGTGGGGTACGCGTCGGTGGGGTCCTCATCACCTGGAAGGGCGGGCTCGCCCTGGTGGCGGCGTTGGCCGCGCTGTTCGTGGTGGTGCGGTTCGGTGGCGGTTCCCAGCGGTTCGAGACGCGGATCTTCCGCGACCCGGACGTCCGCTTCGACTTCGAGTTCATGTTCGCCTACGTCCCGGACTTCCTCCGGGCGTTGTGGGTGACCTTCCAGGCCACGGTGGGCGGGTTCGCGCTGGCGGTGGTCATCGGGTTGTTCCTGGCGCTGTTGCGCCGGTCCCGCCTGAAGATCCTCAAGTGGCCGACGGCGTTCTTCATCGAGTTCGTCCGTTCCACCCCACTGCTGGTCCAGCTGTTCTTCCTGTTCTACGGCCTGCCGCGGATCACCGCGATCCCCGAGCCGCTGCGCGTGTGGAGCTCCCTGGCGACGTTGATCATCGCGTTGGGCGTCCACTACGGCTGCTACTGCTCCGAGGCCTACCGCGCCGGTATCGACAGCGTTCCCAAGGGGCAGTGGGAAGCCTCCACGGCGATGAACCTCAGTCCCATGACCACCTGGAGCCAGGTGATCCTGCCGCAGGCGATCCCCAACGTGCTCCCGGCGCTGGGCAACTTCCTGATCGCCGCGTACAAGGACGCACCGCTCGGGTTCGCGATCAACGTCACCGGCGTGATGTTCTTCGCCAGTACGACCGCAAGTCGAACGTTCGCGCCGTTGGAGCTGTTCACCCTGATCGGTATCGGGTTCCTGGCCGTGAGCCTGCCCTCCGCCTTCCTCCTCCGCCGACTCGAGAGGCGCATCGGATATGAGCGCACCTGAGAGCAACGCCGCCGGCACCGCCGGATCGGACGCCTCGACCCCCGCGGTCCGTATGCGCGAGGTCAACAAGGCGTTCGGCGAGAACGTCGTGTTGAGCGGGCTCGACCTGGACGTCGACCCGGGCGAGCGGGTGGTCATCATCGGACCCAGCGGGTCGGGCAAGACCACCATCCTGCGCGTGCTGATGACCCTGGAGCGGCCGGACTCCGGCACCGTGGAGATCAGCGGCCGTCACCTCTACCACGAGGAGAAGGACGGCAAGCTCAAGCCCGCGGGGGAGAAGCACATCCGCGGGGTCCGCTCCAAGGTCGGGATGGTCTTCCAGCACTTCAACCTGTTCCCGCACCTCTCGGCGTTGGAGAACATCGCGCTCGCCCCGGTCAAGGTGCACGGCTGGTCCAAGGACGAGGCCAACCAGCGGGCGCTCGAGCTGCTGGACAAGGTGGGCTTGAAGCCACACGCCAACCACACGCCGGGCCAGCTCTCCGGTGGGCAGAAGCAGCGCGTCGCGATCGCCCGCTCGCTGGCGATCGAGCCCGAGGTGATGCTGTTCGACGAGGTCACCTCCGCGCTGGACCCGGAGTTGGTCGGCGACGTGCTGGAGGTCCTCAAGGACATCGCCGCGGACGGCAAGACCACCATGATGCTGGTCACCCACGAGATGGGGTTCGCCCGCGAGTCCGCGGACCGGCTGGTGATGTTCGACGGTGGACGGATCATCGAGGAGGGCCAGCCGGCGCAGGTCCTCTCCGATCCGCAGAACGAGCGCACCCAGACCTTCCTGCGAGCCGTCCTCGCCCACTGACGGACGTGCTCCTGCCCCGGCGTGGATGCGTGTGCATCGAGGTGCCGCGGTGATCGTGGGTGCCCACGCTTGGCCGGGGCGGCCGTTGGCACCTGGATGCGTGTGCACACAGGTGCAGATGTGATCGCTGGTGCCCACGCTTGGCCGGGGCGGCCGCGGCGGCGTGCGCGCTGCGTGCCGCCGCGTGCGGGTTGCTTCCTTCAAGGCCTCGCTGCTGCGAGGCTGCCGCACGGCCCGGGAGGGTCCGTGACGCCGCCATCCACGGGGTAGTAGGGAGAAGCGAACCGATGCACACGCCCGGAGCGCCGATGTCCACCGTCTCACCGACGGTGATGCGCTTCTCCACCGAGGAGTACGAGGATCGGCTCGCGCGGGTCCGCGCGGAGATGGAGGAGCGGGACATCGAGGTCCTGGTCGCCACCGACCCGACCAACATGTCCTGGATCAGCGGCTACGACGGCTGGTCGTTCTACACCCACCAGGCGGTATTGGTGTTCCACGACGAGCCACCGCTGTGGTGGGGCCGGACGATCGACGCCAAGGGCGCCCGTCGGACCGTCTACATGGAGTCGGACCGGATCATCGGTTACCCGGACGAGTTGGTGCAGACGCCGACCGGCCATCCCCACCAGCACCTGGCGCGGGTGCTGGCCGAGGTCGGCCGGAGCCACGCCCGCATCGGCGTGGAGATGGACAACTACTACTACAACGCCGCGGCGCACCACCACCTGACCGCCGGCCTGCCCGAGGCGACGTTCGTGGACGCCACCGGCCTGGTGAACTGGAAGCGGGCGGTCAAGTCCGACCAGGAGCTGGTCTACATGCGCCGGGCGGCGCGGATCGTCGAGAAGATCCACGAGCAGATCTTCGAGATGATCGAGCCGGGCGTACGCAAGAGCGATCTGGTCGCGGAGATCTTCCGTTCCGGCATCTCCGGGGTCGCCGGCGTCGACGACGACGACACCTTCGGGGGTGACTACCCGGCGATCGTGCCGTTGGTGCCCTCCGGCGTGGACGCGTCCGCGCCGCACCTGACCTGGGACGACGCGGTCTTCGAGCCCGACACCGCGACCTTCTTCGAGGTGGCGGGCTGCTACCGCCGCTACCACGCCCCGCTGTGCCGCACGGTCTACCTCGGCGACCCACCCGACAAGGTCCGCCGGGCGGAGTCGGCGCTGATCGAGGGGTTGGAAGCCGGGCTGGACCAGGCGCGGGCGGGTTACCGCGCCTGCGACGTCGCCGACGCGTTGTTCCGCACCCTGGAGCGCTACGACATCCACAAGGACAACCGCTGCGGCTACGCGGTCGGGATGAGCTACCCGCCTGACTGGGGTGAGCGCACCGTCAGCCTGCGGCGTAGCGACACGACCGAGCTGGAACCCGGCATGACCCTGCACTTCATGCCCGGGTTGTGGTTCGAGGACTGGGGGTTGGAGATCACCGAGACGATCCTCATCCGCGAGGACGGGCCCGCCGAGCCGTTGGCCAACTTCCCGCGCGCGGTGATGGTCAAGTCGTGAGCGCGTCCTCGAGCGCGTCCGCATCCGGCATCGACCTGCAGGCGTCGGCCCGGCAGCACCTCGACGACCTGGTGGCGTTCCCGACGGTGACCGCCGACCCCAACGTTGCGCTGATCGACCACGTGGAGCAGGTGCTGCGTGGGATCGGGGCGCAGGTGCGTCGGACCACCGACGCGAGCGGCGACAAAGCCAACCTGTTCGCGACGATCGGCCCGGCGGTCGACGGTGGCGTGGTGCTCTCCGGGCACACCGACGTGGTCCCGGCGGGTGAGCCGGGCTGGAGCAGCGACCCGTTCGTGGTCGTCGAACGCGACGGGCGTCTCTACGGCCGCGGCACCGTCGACATGAAGGGGTTCCTCGCCTGCGCGTTGGCGGTCGCGCCCGGGTTCGCGGCGAGCGAACTGGAGCGGCCGCTGCACCTGGCGTTCACCTTCGATGAGGAGGTCGGCTGCCTCGGTGCGCCGCTGCTGATCGACGATCTGGTCGCCCACGGACCGATGCCGTCCGCCGCGATCGTGGGCGAGCCGACCTCGATGGGTATCGTCCACGCCCACAAGGGGTGCTTCGAGTACACCACCACCATCACCGGCGTCGCCGGCCACGGCTCGGCGCCGGCCGCCGCGGTCAACGCGATCGACGCCGGCGCTCGCTACGTCACCGCCCTGTCGCAGCTGGCCGCCCGGTTGCGTGCCGACCCGCCGGAGGCCAGCCCGTTCGACCCACCGGAGACCACCATCAACGTCGGCGTGATCGGCGGCGGCGCTGCCCGCAACGTCGTCGCCGACGCCTGCCGGATCGAGTGGGACCTGCGCACCGTCCGGCCCGGGGAGGTCGACGAGGTGCTGGCGCAGGTGCGGGCCGTGGAGGACGAGCTCGGCGCGGACCTGGCGGCCCGTGACCCGGCGGCGGGGATCGTCACGACCACGATCGGGGCGGTCGACGGGCTCGCGCCCGACGCGGACTCGGTGGCCGTGCGGCTGACCCGACAGCTGCTGGACGACCCGCAGGCGCCGTTGGAGGTGGCGTCGTTCAGCACCGAAGCGGGGCTGTTCCAGGCGGCCGGCGTGCCGGCCGTGGTCTGTGGGCCCGGCAGCATCGACGTCGCCCACCGGCCCGACGAGTTCATCGAGGTGGCGCAGCTCGAGGCGTGCCTGGCGATGCTCGAGCGGCTGCGGCGGGAGCTCAGCGCCGGCTGATACCGGTGGTGCCGGCAGTTCAGCGCTGGTTGAACCCGGTGGCACCGGCAGGCTCCTCGGGGCGTCCTCCGGCGGCCAGGCCGGCCTGGCGGCGGCTCACGAGCCCACGCTGCTCGAGCCAGGCGACGGTGTCGTGGAACGTGTCGGTTGTCGGCCGCCACTCGACCCCCAGGTCACGCCGGGTCGCTGCGTCGTCGAACCCGGGGTGGTTGGCGAGGATCCAGGGGTTCACCGAGGAGAACCCGGGATCGATGCCTCGGCGCTGGGCGACCTCGGCGACGCGGCCGGCCGCCATGGCGGCGCCGAGGGGGATCGGGGCACGTGGCAGGCGACGTCCCAGGACCTCCGCCAGCAGCCGGAACTGCTCCCTGAAGGTGACGTCGTGCCCCGCCATCAGGTAGCGACGGGGCCCGCGCCCGGCCGTGAACAGCTGCGCGTGGGCGTCGGCGAGGTCGCGGACGTCGACGACCCCCACGCGTCCGGGCATCACCGTCCGGGCCGTCCCTCGCACCATGTCGCGCAGGAGCGCGACCGAGCTGTTGCGCCCCTGATGGGGATCGTGGGGCCCGAGCACCTCGCCGGGGTGGGTGATCACCACCGGTGCCCCCTCGTCCTGGAGCTCGCGGGCGATCACCTCCGCCCGGGCCTTCGACGTCGGGTAGGGGCCGTGGGGGGACCCGACCGGTGAGTCGGACGTGAGATGGTCGCTCGGCAGCAACGCGACGACCGAGGAGACGTGGACGATCGGATCGAGGCCGCGCTCGGCCGCGGTGTGCAGGATCCGGCGGGTGCCCTCGACGTTGACCCGGTGCATGACCGGCGCGTCGGTGACATCGAAGCTGTACACGTTGGCGACGTGCAGCAACGCGTCGGTGCCGGTGAGCGCCTGTTGGACCGAGCGGTCGTCGAGCACGTCGCCCGGCACCACCTCATAACGGTACGGGTCGACGCCGAGGGGCTCGAGCGCGTCCGTGACCCGTCCCGGGTCGCGGACCAACAGCACCACGTCATGCCCAGCCTCCGACAACGACCGGACCGCGTGGGCACCCACGAACCCGGTCGCTCCCGTCACCATGATCCGCATCGTCGAGCCTCCTGATCGGGTCGGTATCGACGTCGCCCGCGCATCCGCTCAGCTCGCTTCAGCGCTCCTCCCATGGCAGGCGCCACACGGGATGTCGCATCGCGACGCGGTCCGTCGCGCCGGGCGCGACGAGGGTCGGTCGCGCCCGGAGCGACGCGTGCCGGTCCGATGCGCGACACTGCACCTCGTGAGCGGGTGAGGGGAACGACGCATGGCGTTGCCGACGACGCGGTACGCACGTGCTGGCGACATCGAGGTCGGCTACCAGGTGATCGGTGACGGTCCCATCGACCTGGTGTTCATCTGGGGTCTGGCCTCGAACATCGACGTGATGTGGGAGGAACCGTCGTTCGCGGCGCTGCTGCGGCGGCTCGCCGAGTTCTCCCGACTGATCCTGTTCGACCGCCGCGGCTGCGGGGTGTCCGACCGCGGTGGGGCGACGGAGACGCCGACGTTGGAGGAACGTCGCGACGACGTCCTCGCCGTGCTCGACGCCGTCGGGGTCTCCCGGGCATCGCTGCTCGGTGTCTCGGAGGGTGGCTCACTGGCGGCCCTGTTCGCCGCGACCCACCCCGAGCGGACCGCCAAGCTCGTCCTGTACGGGGCGATCGCCCGGTTCCTGCGGGACGCCGACCATCCGGTCGGGCTGGTCGACCGGGACGAGGCGAGGGCGTTCGAGGCGCTGATCGCGCCGACCTGGGGTGAACGCAACGAACGGGCGGTGGCCCTGTGGGCACCGACCCTGGCGGACGACGACCGGTTCATCGAGTGGTGGGCGAGGTTCTGGCGGCAGTCGTTGAGCCGCCGGCTGGTCAAGCCCCTCATGCGTGCCCTCGCGGCCTACGACCTCGTCGACGTCTACCCGGCGGTGCGGGTCCCGACCTTGGTGCTGCATCGACGGCACGACCGGTTGATCCCCGCAGCGCACGGTCGTTGGATCGCGGAGCAGGTGCCCGACGCTCGCCTGGTCGAGCTCGACGGCGTCGATCACCTGCCCTTCGTCGGCGATGCCGGGTCGGTGGCGGCGGAGATCGAGCGGTTCCTGGTCGGCCCCCGGGCGCTGGCGCCTCGCGACCGTCGTCTGCTGGCCGTGGCGGCGGTCCGGGTGGGGCGATCCGCCCGGCTCGCCCACCTCGACGAGCAGGCCTGGCAAGGGTCGGTGGCGATGTTCGACCGGGAGCTCGCCCACCACCTCGACCGCGCCGGTGGCCGGGAGGTCCGGACCTCCGGCGACGGACACCTCGTGGTCTTCGACGGCCCCGCCCGCGCGATCCGCTGCAGCGTCGGGTTGGTGGACGCGGCCGCGCGCCTCGGGCTGTCGGCGCAGGTGGGCGTGCACTGCGGCGAGTGCGAGGTGAGCGGTGAGGATGTGCTCGGCCTCCCGGTCCACATCGCGACCGAGATGGCCCTGTCAGCGGTGCCCGGCCAGGTGCTGGTCTCGAGCACCGTGCGTGACCTCGTCGCCGGGTCGGGTCTGCGCTTCGACGATGGTCGCGAGCTCCAGCTCGACGGGCTCGCCGGGACCCGGTCGGCGTTCGCCGTCCAACGGGACGCCGGCGCGGTCGACACCGAACGGCGTCGTGACGACGTCCTGATCAACGCGATCCGGTTCGAGGGCGAGTACTGGACCCTGGCCTACGCCGGGCAGGTCGTGATGCTCCGCGACTCCAAGGGGCTGCACGACCTCGCCCGGCTGCTCGCCGCTCCGCAGCAGGAGCTGCACGCACTCGTCCTGATGGCGGAGGCCGTCGCGGCCGACGAGCTGGTGTCGGGGCGGGAGGCCAGCGAAGCCGGCCTCGCGGTGGGAGCCGCCGGTGGCGACCCGATCGTGGACGTGTCGGCACGGACCGCCTACCAGCGGCGCATCGCCGAACTCGAGGAGGAGCTCATCGAAGCGGATCGCCACGGGGACCCTGACGCGGTGGCTCGCCTGCGGAGCGAACGCGATCTGCTGGTCGACGAGATCGCGGCGTCGTACGGTCTGGGCGGACGTCCCCGACGGACCCCGGACCACGTGGAGCGGGCCCGCAAGGCGGTCACGCGTCGGATCCGGACCGCCCTCGAACGGATCGCCGAGGTGCACCCGGCTCTCGGCGACCATCTCGACGTCTCCGTCCAGACGGGCACCTACTGCTGCTACCGGCCCGATCGGGAGGTCGTCTGGGACGTCGAGCCTGCCTGAGACCTGATGAGCGGCGTCGGCCCACGGTCCCGGCCGAGATCAGTTGGGTACGCGGATGCATCCGGATACGCTCGTGTATCTGCGCTCGCTCGCCGGTTGGTCGCCCCGTGGTCACGGGACGCGTCCGCTCCGCTCGACGTGGCCCGTTCCCCGCACGAACAGGCTGTGGCTCCCGTGTCCCGATCGACCCGCACCACCTCGACGACCGAAACCCGGTCGCGGCGACTGACCCGTCGTCGTGCGCGCGAACGTCGACAGGTGCGCCGTCGGGCCGGGATCGTGCTGGTGGCGTTGGTGGCGTTGGTCGCCGCGGATACGCCCCGGTCGACCCCCAGCGTCGCCTGTCAGGCCCCCTCCGACGATGATGCGTCGATCCAGCGGGCGACCGTGTCCAGCGAGGGCGACGTCGAACGGGTGGAGCGGCTGCGGGTGACCCCGGACGGCCGGACCTGCGACCTCGGCACCGCGGCGCCGGACGAGCTCTCGGTCGCCGTGGCGATCCGCCACGAGGCGGACGACCTCGGCTCGGTCGACGCCACCCAGTTCCCGCAGGTCGACGGACCGTTGACCACCCGGGTCCGGGTCCGCGACACCACCGTCGCCGAGCGCACCTTCGAGGTCACCGGCCCGGAAGGGACCACGGAGGAGACCCGACGGGTCGCTGTGCCACAGTTGGTCCGCATCGCGGTGCACTACCCCGACGGCTGGGACGTCGACGCCCCGTCCGGTGAAGGGCTGACCACCCGCGTCCACGACGACGGCGTCGAGGTGGCCCGCACCGTGCTGCTCGCCGAACCGCTCGCCGACGGCGCGGCGACGTTGGCGGTCCGAGCGACGCCCGGGCGTGGGACCCCCAGCATCGAGGTGGACGCCACGCCGATCGGCGGGAGCGAGCCGTTCGTCCTGCCCGACGAGCTGCTCGATCGCGACACCTCGGCGGTGCTGGGTGCGCTGGTGGAGCTCGCGTCCGACGGGGCGATGGACCTGGCCGACGGGATCGCTGAGCTGGCGGACGGCACGGGCGAGCTGGCGGACGGCACGCGCGAGCTGTCCGACGGCACCGGTGAACTCGCCGACGGCACGGACGAGCTGGCTGACGGCGCGGGTGAGCTGGCGGGTGGCGCGGACGGCCTGGCCGACGGCACCCGGGGACTGGCGTCCGGCCTCGAGGAACTGGCCGGCGGCGCCGACGACGCCGCGGCCGGTACGGAGGAGCTGGCCGGCGGCGCGAGCGAACTCGAGGACGGCATCGGCGAGGTGGCCGGTGGGGCCTCTCCGTTGGCCGACGGCGCCGCCGGGGTCGCCGAGGGCGCTCGCGAGCTGGCGGACGAGGTGCAGGCGTTCGGGGAGGTCGGCCGCGAAGCGCAGGACGGCGCGGCGGAGGCCGAGGTCCTGGTCGAGGGGCTGGAGGGGCTGTCCTCGGAGATCGCGGGCATGGCCGACGACGTCCGCGAGCTCCAGGAGGACCTGGCGGGACTCGTCGACGAGGTGGCTGGCGAACCGATCGAGGAACCCCTCCGGCAGGTCGTCGAGGTGCTGGGTGCCATCGCGGCGGGCGCGGACGGGCTCAGCGCGGTGGCGGATGGCTTGGCCGAGGGGGTCGCGGAGGCGTTCAGCGGGATCGGGGAGCTCGGCGCCGGTCTGGAAGGGCTCGCCGCCGGCACCGAGGAGCTGGCCGACGGCGCCGAGGAGGTCGCCGCCGGGGTCGAAGGCCTGGCCGCGGCGCTCGAGCCGATCGCCGACGGGGTGGCCG
>SKNP01000306.1 GCA_007120485.1 Nitriliruptoraceae bacterium | reverse complement strand
TTGGCCGCTACGAGGCGGCGAGCAGCTCCGACTCGGCCGGCTCACGACCGTCGGCCAGGTCCTCGAGCGCGCCGATGGCGTCGTCGAGCGTGTCGATGGGCACGACCAGGATGTCATCGCTGACGCTGGCATCCCGTGCCTCCGGCAGGTTGCCACGGGGCACCAGGAACACGTCAGCGCTCGGTCCATCCATGCCCGCGGTCACCGCCGCAAGCTTCTGACGAACACCGCCGACGGCACCCACCTCGCCGGCACGATCGAGCGTGCCTGTCCCCGCCACCACCCGGCCGTCGATGAGGTCGCCCTCCTCGAGCAGTTCGACGATCGACAGCGCGAACATCATCCCGGCCGACGGTCCCCCGACGACGCCGGCGTCGATGTCGATGTCGACCGGTAGATCGAGCTCCGTCGTCAGCAGCACGCCGATGAAACCGACGTCCGGATCCTCCGGCGACGCCCCGAGCGTGACCGTGACCTGCCGGCCGCCGTCGTCGTCGTCCACCTCGAGGACCAGCTCGTCGCCGGGCTCGCGGGCCTGGACGGACTCGACCGCGTCCACGCTCTCCTCGACCGGTTCGCCGTCGACCGCGACGATCACGTCGCCGATCTCCAGCTCGTCGGTGACCGCGTCCTCGGTCACGCCGGCCACCAGGGCACCCTCGGGGTGAAGCTCGAACCCGAGCCGCTCGAGCGCGGCGATGGTGGCCACCAACTGGCTGTCGGCCATCGCGGCGGCGTTGATCTCCGCCACCTCGTCACGGTCCGCACCGGGCGGGTAGATCTGCTCGCGCGGGACGATGTCGATCACGTTCGAGGACCGGCCGGACAGCCACGCCCCGAACGTCAGGTCGTCCTGGACCGCGACCGTGGTCATACGCAGCTGCCCCTGCTCGGGCGGGAACGCGTCGGTGTCGACGATGGTGACCAGGTCGAGGGTGTCCTCGCTCGGCCCGGGGCTCAACGCCACCTCGCAGGCCGGCTGCGTCCCGAGCGCCTCACACGGCACGTCGCCTCGGACGAACAACACGCCGGCGACCGCGATCACCAGGACCACGGCGACCATCAGCAGACGGCGCACCCGGGAACCTCCGAACGTGGGGACCGGACCCACGTCGCGTCCGAGGCTACCGGTCCCCCGTTCGGCGACCGACGCCGTGACCGGGGCCCAACCGCCCGTCAGCCGCGGCCGAAGCGGCCCCGACGCTGCTCCACGGCGGGCTCGGACACGCTCGTCGCCGGGGGCGGCGACATGATCATCGTGCCCGACACGACCGGCTCGCCCTCGTCCGGATCGGCCGCCGGCGTCGGCGTCGGCGGCACCTCGGCCGCGGCGTCGGCGGCCACCTCGTCGACCTCGGTGTCCTCCGCACCCGGCGGCTCCGGGTCGCTGACCACCTCGACGGAGCCGTTCGGCGGTGGCGCGTCCGACTCACCGGCGGGCACCGGTGGCGCGTCATCCTGCACGGCCACGACGCGGTAGTAGGTCCGGATCTCGATCGGGACCTCCCGCAGGACCCGGACCTCGTCGACGCCCTGGGCGTTGCGGAGGCGCTCGACCAGCTCCAGCGCCGCGTCCAGCGAGGGCACGTTCTTGAGCTGGACCTCGCCGGTCGCATCTCGGTACTGCACCGCGTGATCCATCGAGGTGTTCCCCTTCGGGCGGCCCACCATCGTCCGGTGAGCGGTCACGGCACGTCGGCTCGACGCGTTGCGTGCGGTATCGGCGCGGTGGGCCGTGGCCTTGAGTACCTCGCGCGCCGACCGGAGATCCACGCGCGGCCGACCGACGACCCTCGGGCCACGCCCGGCGTGCGCTACTCCGCAGCCGCTTCGGCCTGCCGTCGGTCGCGTCGGCGCTGCAGGGACCGCCGTGCGGCAGCCACCAGCTGCCAACCGGCCAGGGCCGAGAGCAGGGCACCGGCCGCCCCGACCCGCCGGACGGTCGCCCAGCGCGTGCGCACACCGAGCAACGACACGTACGGGGCGTGCTCGGCCGCCATCGTCGCCAGGGCGTCGCGGTTGGTGTGCTGGGGCCGCCAGCCGGTCCCGACCAGCTTGGCGGAGCTCATCACCCACGGGTGCGCGAACAGGTCGACCAGGCCGGGCGGCTGCTCACCGATCCCGAGCGACCACAGCCGCGCGAGCGTGGAGTAGGCGACCTCCTCGGGAAGCTCCACCAGGCCCCGGCCGACGATGCCCGCGACCTCCTCGTAGGACAGCCACCCTTCGGAACCGACGTTGTACGCCCCCGCCAACCGGTGATCGATCACGTGCAGGATGGCGCTGATCGCGTCGTCGGGGTGGAGGAACTGCAGCGGCGGGCGGTGGCCCTTGATGGACGGCAACCGGGGTGCTTCGAACGTGCGGGTGATGAAGTTGTCCACCCCGGGGCCGAGCAGGGCCGCCATCCGCAGCACCGTCAGGACCGTGCCGTCCTCCGGCGCCTCCAGGCGGGGCGCGAGCCACTCCTCGAGTTCGCGCTTGTGCTCGGCGTAGTTGAACCCCCGGACACCGCGCAGCGGGCTCTCCTCGGTCAGCGGCACGTCGTTGTCGGGGTGTGCGCCGTAGGCCACGACCGACGACGGGTAGACGAGGTGGCCGACCCCCGCCAGCTCGGCGGCCGCGACCACGTTGCGGGTCCCGTCGATGTTGATCGACCGCATCGCGGCTTCGTCGTGGATCGGGTCCATCTGGAACGCCAGGTGGACGACCACGTCGACCCCGTCGAACGCGTCGGCGAGCTTCGGGTCACGGACGTCGACCTGGCGGTACGCGAGCTTGTTGGCCGTCAGCCCCTCCGGCGACCGCCGATCGATCCCGACGATGCGCTCGACGTCGGGTCGCTGCTCGAGTTCGGTCACCAGTCGACGGCCCAGCAGCCCTCCGACCCCCGTGATGGCGATGGCTGGCACCTTGCGCTCCCTCTACTCAGTGAGCGTCCACGACCGTGATCCTCCCCGTACCGTAGCTAGCGACGCGACGACGACAGGCGGCAGTGTGAGCGACGTACCCGATCGGCCCGGGGACGACGACGAGAACGACCCGTTCGCCGACCTCCCCCCGGAACTGCGCCAGATGCTCGAACAGCTCGGTGGCCCCGATGCGCTCCGCCAGGCGCAGGAACAGCTGGGGCAGATGCTGGGCGGCGCATCCGGCGGCTTCGTCCCCGGTTTCGGGCCGAGCTCCGGACCGGGTGGCCCGGCGCCGACCGGTCCCGTCGACTGGCAGCTGGCGACCCAGGTAGCGCTGCAGGTCGCCGCGGACGGCGACCGCGAAGCGACCGAGGACGAGCGTCGCCGCGTCGAGCAGGCCTTCGACCTCGCCGAACACTGGCTGGACGCGACCCCCCTGCCGGCCGCCCCCGATGCCGGCCGGCTGGTGTGCGGCTCGCGTCAGGCGTGGGTCAACTCCGCCGTGACGGCGCTCGCACCGCTGGTCGAGCCGGTGGCGAAGGCCTCCACCGACGCGATGGTCACGCTCGCCCAGGAGCAGTTCCAGGAACTGGACGCCGAAGGTGGCATCGACGCGCTCGGCGAGATGTTCGGCACCGAGAACCTGCCGCCCGAGTTCCAGCGCATGCTCGAACAGATGCTCTCGCAGGAGCCCGGCGAGATGATCCGCCCCGCCGGTGCCGCCCTGGCCGGCTTGCAGGCCGGGCAGGTCATCGGTCAGCTCGCACGGCAGCTGCTCGGTCAGTACGACCTGGGCATCCCCACCGCGCCACGTGAGGAGGCGCACCACCTCGCCGTCAACACCGCCGACGACTTCGAGGGCTACGACCTCGACCCGACGGAGATCTCGGTCGTCCTGGCCCTGACCGAGGCGTCCCACCGACGCCTCTACCACGCGGTGCCGTGGCTCGAGGCGCACGTCTCGTCGCTGGTGGCACGCTTCGCGTCCGGCACGGTGGTCGACAGCAGCCGGATGCAGGAGCTCGCCGACGAGCTCATGGTCGGTGTCGACCCGGAGGACCCGGAGTCGCTGCAACGGGCGATGGAGCGCGCAGCCAGCTTCCGCCTGACCCCGACCGAGGAGCAACGCCGGGTGCTCGGCCGCCTCCAGGGTGTGGTGTGCCTGGTCGGTGCATGGGCACGGCACGAGGTCGTCCGCGCCGTCCAGGGTCGGCTGCCCTCGCTCGACCGGATCGAGGAGGTGCTCCGGCGCCGCCGCGCCGCCAAGGGCGACGGCGAGGAGCTGCTGGAGTCGCTGCTCGGCCTCGACCTCAAGCCCGCGGACGAGTCGGTCGGCGAGGCCTTCATCGTCGCTATCGAGGACGCGCTCGGGCCCGACGGGCTGCACCAGGCACTGGCACATCCCGAGAACCTGCCCGACGGCGACGAGCTCCACGACCCGTCGAACTGGTTGCTCCGGGTCGCCGACGATCCGGACATCCCCGACGACATCGCCAGCCTGCTGGGCGAGGACCTCGGCGAGGCACCTCGCGAGGCCAGCGCCGCCGAGCGGATGTCCGCGCACGACGACAGCGGCGACGGTGACGACCCGGACGGTGACGACCCGGACGGTGACGACCCAGTTGGTGACGGCCCAGACGGTGACGACGACCCCCGGTCGGGCTAGCTCGCCGCCTGGCCCTCCTCGCCGGCCGCGGCGTCCGCCGTCGAGGCCGTGGGCTCGTCCTCCGGGATCGCCGCGGTGAGTTCACCGGCGACGACGCCCTCGAGGAAGCCGCGTGCCCGCTCCGCCCACGGGTAGCGATCGAGCAGCGCGTGGAACGCCGAGGAGTGGTCGGCGACCCGCAGATGCGCCAGCTCGTGCACCAGGACGAAGTCCACGACGTACGGCGGGTAGCCCGCCAGCCGATCGCTGATGCGGATCCGGCCCTCCGGCATCGAGCACGAGCCGTTGCGGTGGCGCATCCGGCTCGACCAGCTCACCGAGGACGGTCGGACACCGTCGAGGTAGCGGTCCGCCAGCCGGTGGGCGCGTGCCTCCAGCGCCGCGTCGCCACCGAGGTCCGCCACGCGGTGACGCCGGACGACCTTGCCGACCAGGTCCTCGATGATCCGCTCCTCCGCGTCCCCCGACAGCCCGTACGGCAGCCGGACGACCAGCTGGCCGTCACGGAACGACGCCTGGCTGGTCCGGGTCCGGCGGGCGCTGCGATGGATCTCCAGCGGGGGACGACCCGCCGTCGCCGGACGTCGTTCCGGGTCGGTCGGGGCGGCCCGTGAGGGGCGTCGGGGTCGGCGGTCGGACACGTCGGCTCCGGAACATCGATTCGGGGGCGGTTGGGCTACGTGCTGGGCGGCGGCTCGGGGTGCGTGCTGGGCGGCGGCTCGGGGTGCGTGCTGGGCGGCGGCTCGGGGTGCGTGCTGGGCGGCGGCTCGCGAGGGGGCCCGGGGTACGTGCTGGGCGGCAACGGGCCACGTGGTGCGGGTGGTGCGGGTGTGGCGGCTAGCAGACCTGGCGACCGAACGCTCGACCCGATCGCGGCTCGTGCGAGCCTCGCACGACCACGTTCGCACGCGCCGGATCCAACTCCTCCACAACGTGTGGATGGGCTGTGGAGCACCAAGCGCTGGTCAGGCCCGCCCCACCAGGGACGATGCACCCCGAGCATGCCAGGTCACGAGCGTTCGTCCCGAGACGGTCCACACCTCGTCCACATACAGGCGCGCTCCATCAACAGGCCCTGTGGATGACTTGGTCGACACCCCTGGGGGCCGGCTCTACGGTGCGAAGCGAGATCCCCAGTGACGGATGGACGTGGCGCCCTTCGGGGAAGGGGGCGCCCCGCTCGCCGTCGCTGGGGATCCTGCATGTGCCCAGCAACCCGGACCGCGGACCCCAACCCGGACCGCACACCCGGACCGCACACCCGGACCGCACACCCGGACCGCACACCCGGACCGCACACCCGGACCGCACACCCGGACCCCACCACGGCCAGGCCGGCACCGCGCCGGCCCCTTTGCCTCACCGCTAGCCTCGCCGGGACCCCGCCCCCGCTTCGAGGGATCCGAACATGGCCGATGCGCCCGCCGCCGCCTTCTTCGACCTCGATCGGACGCTGATCAGCGGCTCGTCCGCCTTCTACTTCGGCGTCGCCGCGTGGCGCAACGACATGATCCCGCTGCGCGACCTGCTCAGCGACGGGGCGAAGGCGTTGTCCTTCAAGCTGTTCGGCGCGACCGACGAGAGCTCCGAGGCCGTCCGCGACCGCATCCTGCACGCGGTCGAGGGCCACCCGCAGCAGGACCTGATCAACCTCAACGAGGAGATCGTCCCCCGGATCCTCGAGCGGGTCCGGCCGGAGTCGCGCAGCCTGGTCGACATGCACCACGAGGCCGGCCGCGACTGCTGGATCGTGTCCGCCTCCCCGATCGAGATGGTCGCGCCGCTGGCGACCGCGCTGGGCATGGAGGGGGCGATCGCCACCACCTCGGAGGTCGTCGACGGCCGCTACACCGGTCGGCTCGACGGCCCGTTCGTCTACGGCCACGGCAAGGTCGAGGCCATCGAGAAGCTCGCCGCCGAACGCGGCTACGACCTGCGCCTGTCGTTCGCCTACAGCGACTCCGCGTCCGACCTGCCGATGATGGAGCTGGTCGGCCACCCGGTGGCGGTCAACCCCGATAGCCCCCTGGAGACGGTCGCCCACCAGCGCGGCTGGCCGACGGTGGAGTTCTCGCGCCGCACCAAGCAGGTGGTCAAGACCACCACCGCGTTCAGCGGCGCTGGCGCCCTGGCCACGGCCACCTACTTCCTGGGTCGCCGGCACGGCCGCATCGCGTCGCTCGCGGCGCGTTCGCTCCGGCCGCCGTGGCGTTGACGGCCGCCCCTCCCCCGGCGTTCAGCCGCAGCACCCACCTGGTCGATCTGGTCGCCGAGGTGGAGCGTCTCGCCGCGGCGCTGGCCGCCGTCGCGGCGCCGCGCCGGACCGGGCTGGTGGACGCGAGAACGGACGAGGTCGTCCGCGCCACCCTCGCCCTCGACGGTGCCGACACCGACGAGCTGCCCGGCCCCGAGGAGGCGGCCACCGCGCTGGCCGAGGCCGCCCCGGTCGCGCCCGACCCCACCGACCGGCGCAGCACCTGGTTGGACGTCTTCCGCGTGCTCGACGACCCGTCGGACCGCCAGGTCCGCGCGCTGGAGGTCCTCGGCGCCCGGGCCGCCGACGCCGCCGACGACCTGATCGAGCCGCTACTGAGCGACCCGCAGGACACCCTGGCGGTGCTGCACCGACGGCTGACCCGCGGGCTGGTCACCGACGAGCGGGCCGGCGCGCCCCGACGGATCGATCAGGCGGTCCACGACGGTGCGACCGGCCGGATCCTGTTCTTCGCCCTCGACCCGGCGGCGGTCCCCCGCGAGCTGGCGCTGACGGGGGCGTGGCTGGCCAGCACCGCCACCCGCGAGCACGGCCTGATCGTCAGCGGGGTCCTGCACCACGAGCTGCTGCGCATCCACCCCTACGACGCTGCCAACGGCCGGCTGGCACGCGCCGCCGCCCGGCTGGTGCTGCGGGCCCGGGGTCTGGACCCCGACCACCTCGCCGCTCCCGAACCCGTCCTGGCCGAGGACCCGCTCGGCTACCACGAGGAGGTGGCCAAGAGCTTGCGTCGCCGGGACCTGACGATCTGGCTGGAGCGGTGGGGCGAGGCGGTCAGCGAGGGGCTGCGCCGCAGCGCCCGTGCCGCCGGCGCGGTGGACGTCGCCGTCCCCGACCGCGCCGCGGCGTACCTGGCCGACCGCTCGGCGTTCACCGTCGCCGACTACCGCGCGGAGGTCGGCGTCGGCCCGGAGGACGCCCGTGGCGACCTGTCGGCGTTGCTCGACGCCGGCCGGATCGCCCGGGTCCCCGGCAGCCGGGGCCTGCGGTTCACCTCGCCGGCCGCTCCGAGCTGAGGCCGGCACCGGACGACCCGAGGGCAGAGCACCGGAGACCTCGAGAGGTCCTTCCCGGACGATCCGACGGCACGTGGCGGCAGGGCCGGCGTGTCGGTTCGCACGGCAGCGCACGGCGCCAGCGCGCGTCGTCGCGCGGTTGCGGGCCCGACCGCGGTGGTCGCGCACCGGTCCGTCTCCCAGCGCGTCGCTCCGGCCACCGCCCGCCGACGGGCCAGACCTGGCCACGTCAGGGATGTTTGTAGGCGAACACACCCAGGTCGTAGGCTGCCGGTCAGGGAGAGGACCCCCGGTGAGCATCCAGGAGCCCAGCACCGGTGGCTCCCGTGTCCTGGCGGGCGCGGTGGCTTCCGATGCGTCCGTCATCGACGCGGCGCCGTCCGACGCGGCCGCCCGGCGGCGTGCCGCCACGCTGTCCGCCGTTCCCGACGACGGCTCGGACCCCGCGGCACCCGCCGACCTCGTCCGCGCCGCGACGCTGCGGCTGGCCGAACGGTTCCGTGCCACCTCGGCGGCCGGCCTGACCGCGACGTTCGAGGTCCGGCTCACCCGCCACGGCGACCTGACGATGACGGTGGCGGACGGCCGCTGCGCGATCACCGCCGGTCCGGCTGCCGCCCCCGACGCCACGCTCGCCACGGACGTCGGTACCTGGCTCGCGCTCGTCGACGGTCACACCGACGGGGTGAGCGCGTTCCTGGACGGCTCGTTGGCGGTCAGCGGCGACCTCGCGCTCGCGACCCGGTTCGAGACGCTGTTCGCGCCCGGCCCCCACAACCACCGCCCGCGACGCTCCATCACGACCCACACGCGCGGGGTGACGCTGGACTCGCTGGTGGTCGGTTCCGGCCCACCGGTGCTGCTGCTGCACGGGCTCGGCGCCTCCAAGGTGTCGTTCCTGCCGACGGTCGCCGCGCTCGCCGACCGGTTCGAGGTCCACGCGATCGACCTGCCTGGCTTCGGCCACTCGTCGAAACCGCTGCCGGTCGGGCGGCGCTACTCGTTCGGCTGGTTCGCGGACGTGATCAACGGCTACCTGATCGAGAACCGGCTGGGGGCCGCCCACATCGTCGGCAACTCCCTGGGTGGTCGCATCGGCCTGGAGTTGGCCCTGCGCCACCCCCGCTCGGTCCGCAGCCTCGCCGGCCTGGGCGCGGCGGTCGGGTTCGACCACTACCGGCGGATCGCACCGCTGCTGCGGCACACCCAACTGCAGTGGCTCGGGGTCGCACCGGTGCGCATCCCCGCCTCCGTGATCGAGCGGGTGGTCCGTGACCTCTTCCACGACCCGCAGGTCCTCCCCGAGGCCAACCACCTGGCCGCAGCCGACGACGTCCGGCGCTCGCTGACCGACCCCGGCTACCGGCTCGCGCTGCTGGCGTGTGCACGCACGCTCGGCGCTGAACGCTCCCGCGGATCGCGCGCCTACTGGTCCCGGCTGGAAGGGCTGCGCCCGCCGAGCCTGTGGATCTTCGGCGACCACGACCGGCTGGTGTCCAGCGACTACGCGCAGCGGATCCGCACGGCGCTGCCACGCGCGGTCGTCGACGTCTGGGAGGACGTCGGCCACGTCCCGCAGTTCGAGGCCCCCGAACGGGTCGGCGCGACCCTCACC
>SKNP01000225.1 GCA_007120485.1 Nitriliruptoraceae bacterium | reverse complement strand
GGCGACCTACCCGGGGGCGTCCTCGCCGAACACGTCGGCATCGTGCTCGCCCAGCCGCGGCGGCGCTTCGGCGGGCCGGCGCCCGGAACGTGACCACCGCACCGGGGCGCCCGGCAGCTCGAGCCGGCCGGCCGTCGGGTGGTCGACGCGGTCGATCAGCCCGAGGTGCTCGAGCTGCTCCCAGGCGTAGACCTCATCCATCGCCCGGATCCGGCCGGCCGGGATGCCCGCCTCACCGAACCGGGCCATCCACACCTCGACGGGCTCGTCGACCAGGGCGGCGTTGATCTCGGCCTCCAGCTCGTCCCAGTTGGTGACCCGGTCGCGGTTGCTCGCGTAGCGTGGGTCATCCGCGTCGATCCCGACCAGCGGCGCGAACCGCTGCCACAGCCCTTCCGAGCCGACGGCCACGTTGATCCAGCCGTCCTGACAGGTGAACGCGCCGTAGGGAGCGATCGTGGGGTGACGGTTGCCGCCCGGTGCCGGCACGTCGCCACCGATCGTCCACCGGGTGCCCTGGTAGGCGTGAACGGCGACGGCGGAGGCCAGGAGCGAGGTCGTCACCCGCTGCCCTCGACCGGTCCGGTCCCGCTCGTGCAGCGCGGCCACCACGCCGTAGGCCCCGAACATGCCCGACAGGATGTCGGTGATCGGGATCCCGAACTTGGTCGGCTCACCACCGACCTGTCCGGTGATCCCCATCATCCCGGCCTCGCCCTGGATGATCTGGTCGAACCCGGACCGGTCCCCGTCCGGACCTCCCTCACCGAACCCGGTGATCGACAGGACGATCAGCCGGGGGTTGAGCTCCTCGAGGTCGTCGACCCCGAGCCCGAGTCGCTCCATCACCCCGGGCCGGAAGTTCTCGACGAGCACGTCAGCGTCAGCGAGCAGCCGTCGCAGCCGGTCGACCTCCTCCTGCTGCTTGAGGTCGAGCACGACCGAGCGCTTCGAGCGGTTGATGGAGAGGAAGTACGACGACTCCGACGCGTCGTCCGGGCCGACGAACGGCGGCCCCCAGCCACGGCTGTCGTCACCCGCACCCGGCCGCTCGACCTTGATCACGTCGGCGCCGGCGTCGGCGAGCATCAGCGTCGCGTACGGACCCGACAGCGCGCGGGTCAGGTCGACGACCCGGACGCCGGCGAGCGGGCCGGTCGGGGTGGGCTCGGTCATGCGTCGGCTCCTCGCGGTTCGATCTCGAACCCCGCAGCCTAGAGCCTGCGCCTGCCCACCCGGATCGGCGCGCGGCCACCTACTCCGGCACCAGCGGCACGAACCGCACGGGGACGATGCGCCGGTCCTCGTACAGGTGCCCGTCCCGCGCGACGTAACGGATCAGCTCCTGGCCACCGGAGCCACCGACCGGCGCGAGCAGCCGCCCCCCGTCGATCAGCTGCGCAGCGAGTGCCGCCGGCACCTCGGCGGTCGCCGCGGCCACGACGATCGCGTCGTACGGCGCCGCGTCCGGCCACCCTCGTGTCCCGTCACCCACGTGGACGTGGACGTTGGTGCAGCCAGCCCCGGCCAGGTTCTGCCGGGCCTGCTCCGCCAGCGACGCGTACCGCTCGACGGTGTGCACCTCCGCGACCAGGTGCGAGAGCAACGCGGCTTCGTAGCCGGTCCCGGTCCCGACCTCCAGGACCCGTTCGTGGCCGTCGAGGTGGAGCGAAGCGAGCATGCTCGCGATCAGCGACGGCTGCGAGGTGGTCTGCTGCTCGCCGATGGGGATCGGACGATCCTCGTCGACGAGCCGGCGTGCGGACCGCGGTACGAACGCCGCACGCGGGACCGCCGCGACCGCAGCCAGCACGCGCGGGTCGGTCACGCCGGCCCGACGAGCGGCGGCGACCAAGGCGGGTTCGGAAGCGGAGGAACGTCGACGCATAGAGCCAGTGTGCCCGCTCAACTCAGCAGGGGGATGACCGCACCTCCGACGATCGCCATGCCGAACACCGCGGCGAGGAAGATGCCCAACAGGCGCCGGTTGAAGATGCCCGAGAGGATCGTCACCTCCGGGATGCTCGCACCCATCCCGGCGATCACCATCGCGAACATCGGACCCTCGCCGACACCGGCGGCCAGCAGGCCCGCCCCGATCGGGAACGCCGCTTCGCCGCGCAGGTACAACGGGAGGCCGAGCAGGGCCGCCAACGGCAGCGTCACCCATGACGACGTCCCGAGCACGTCCGCGAACGCGTCCTGTGGCACCGCCCCGTAGATCAGCGCCCCGATACCCATGCCGAGCACGAGCGGCAGGATCATGGGCCGCAGCAGGGCGGTCATCTCTCCCCAGGCGGCGTGCAGCTCCGTGCGGACCCCTCGCCAGGCCGGCTCATCATCGGCGGCGTCGACCCCAACCCCATCGTCGTCAGCGGCCGTCCCGCAGGCCGAACCGTCGGCGCCGGCCTCGCCACCACATGCGCCTCGGTCGACACCGTCGGCTCCGTCCCGGCCCGCGAGCCCGGGGGCCAGGATCGGCCGCTCGGCACCGGCCCCGCCGGCGATCGGACGCGCCGCCTCGTCGGGAGGTGACGACGCGACCGTGGCATCGCTGTGGTCGAGGCGCTCGGTGGTACGACCGGGGCGGTAACCGGCGATCTTCAGGTGCCGCTCCACCCCGGCGTACTCCGCGGCGGTCGCCAGTACCAGCGTGGTCACGACCGCCACCAAGGCGTAGGCGATCGACACCTGCCAGCCGAACAGGAGGGCCACGACCCCCAGGATGTAGGGGTTGAGCAGCGGCGACGCCAGGGTGAACGCGGCGACGGCCGCGACCCTCACGTCGGCCTTCAGCAGCCCCAGCAGCAGCGGGATCGTGGAGCAGCCGCAGAACGGGGTGACCGCACCCAACGCGGTGCCCTTGGCCAACGCCACCGGCAGGCGACGGCCACCCAGCCAGCGTTGGAGGCGCGCGGGACCGATCCACCGGCGGAGCAAGGCGATGCCGACGGTGATCGGGATGAAGAGCAGCAGCAGCGTGACGAACAGGCTGCCGAAGAGCTGCACGGTCTCGAGCGCACGGTCCACGGGCGGCTCCAGGTGATCCGAGGTCACGGGTTCGATCGACGAGGTAACGGTTCGACGTTCATCGATACGTTTGGAGCGTAGATGCATCTATCGAACTACGTCGATACGATGTCCGTCCAGCGCCCACCCACCCGGGACCGACACGCGCTGGGGACGGTCGGTGAACGACGGGAACGGAAGGTCCGGGTCATGCAGGTCTCCCAGATCACGAGCTGCTGCGATCCCCTGCTGGACGCTGCGCTCGACGAACCGCAAGCCAAGGACCTGGCGGCCATGTTCAAGGTGTTGGCCGACCCGGTCCGGCTCCGGCTGCTGTCGTTGATCGCCAACGCGCCGGACGGACGCTTGTGCGCGTGCGATCTGCCGATGCTGGTCGACCGCAAGCAGCCGACGGTCAGCCACCACCTGTCGATCCTGGTCGACGCCGGCCTGCTCGTCCGGGAACCGGCCGGCAAGTGGGCCTGGTTCCACGTCGTCCCGGAACGCCTGGCCGTCCTCCGCGACGCGCTCGACGACTCGGGGACGCCCGCGGACATCCCGCAGCGCCCGCACGCATCCGACGCGGTCAGCCCCGCGCCCTAACGCGGTCAGCCCCGCGCCCCAACGCGGTCAGCTCCGCGCTCTAGCCCGGTCCACCGCCGGGCAGCATGCGCTCCTGCCCGGCGATGGGGTCAGACCGCATCGACCTCGGGGAACGACCGCCCTTCCGGGTCGAGCTGTGCGTAGCCGGGCCCGCGATCGAAGAACGCCGGTGCTCCACGCTCCTCACGCAGCTGGGCCCGCAGCTCGGTCGTCCCGTCGGCATCGACGACCGGGTCGTCATCGGGACCGGTGACCACCACGCCGTACTCGGACGCCGCCGCGTCGCGCGAGACCTTGCCCCACCGCACGTCGCGGCGGACGTGGTCGACGTCCCGGTCCAGCGGGTCGCCCCAACCGCCACCGCCGGTGGTGCGGATCTGGATCACCTCGCCGGCCTTGACCGGTTCGTCGTCGACCAGGCCCTCCATCACGCGCTCGTTCGGACCACCGGGGTCGATCGTGACCTGGAACGGCTGGCCGGCCCTGCCGCCCTTGACGCCCCAGCACGCCAGGATCGACCGATCGGCGATCGACATGAAGTAGGCGTCCTCGAGCATGCGGATGTGCTTCTCGTAGCCCAGACCACCGCGGAACTGCCCAGCACCGCCGGAGTCCTGCGCGAGCCCGAGCTGCTCGACGATGAACGGGAAGCGCGACTCGGTGAACTCCGTCGGCAGGTTGCGCGAGTCGGGAACGACGTGGATCGTGTCCTCACCGTCGGCGTAGTAGCGCCCACCCGAGCCGCCACCGAGCACCTCGCGCATGAGGTAGGAGGACCCGTCCGCTCGCCGGCCGTACACGCCGGTGTAGCGGATCGTCTCCTGGTCGGCGGGCATGTAGCCGTCCACGGCCTTGGCCAGCACCCCGGCCAGGACCCCCAGCAACCGCAGGATCACGAAGGTCCGGGCGTTGGTCGGCGCGGGGAACTCAGGGGTCAGCAGCGTGCCCTTCTCCGGGAACCGCATGTCGATCAGGTCGACGATGCCCTCGTTCACGTCCAGTTCCGCCATCCGCTCGGGCGAGTCGGCGAGGTTGCGCAGGATCGGCGCCAGCCACTTCTTGAGGAAGTTGCCGTCCGCGGCGTCACCGACGTGGTTGATCGGGCCCTTGGCCTGCGGCGAGGTGCCGGTGAAGTCGATGATGAGCTTCTCGCCCTCGGGCGCGTCGGCCGGCGTCTTGGTCAGCGTGATCCGCTGGCGGTGCAGCTTGGGCTCATCGACCCCGTCGTGCTCGGCGTAGTCCTCCCAGACGTAGGTGCCCTCCGGGATCTTGGACAGGATCTCGCGGCGGTAGGTCTCGGTGTTGTTGGCCACGATCGCGTCGAAGCAGGCCTCGACCGTGTCGCGGCCGTAGCGCTCGAACAGCTCGGTCAGCCGGTTGGACCCCATCAGGCACGCCGAGCACTCCGCGTCCAGGTCGCCGGCCAGCGAGTCCGGCATGCGGGAGTTGCGCGTCATGATCGTCAGCGCGGCCTCGTTGGGGACGCCCTGGTCCCACAGCTTGATCGGCGGGACCATCAGCCCCTCCTCGAACACGCTGGTGGCGTGCGAGGGCATGGAGCCGGGCA
Organism: Nitriliruptoraceae bacterium; assembly: GCA_007120485.1. GTDB lineage: Bacteria > Actinomycetota > Nitriliruptoria > Nitriliruptorales > Nitriliruptoraceae > SKTG01. The sequence continues at coordinate 4,311 of SKNP01000225.1, read as the reverse complement.
CCGCTCCACCGATGTCATCGTGGTGGCCGAACGCCTGCACGAACGCGACCACCTCGCGCGGACGGTCCGGGTCGGCCGGGTCGACCGGTTCGAACACCGGCACCGTGACGCACAGGTCCGGCAGGTGCCCGATCCCACCCTCCGACCGGTAGACGTCGTTGTGGAAGAACACGTCGCCCGGCTTCATCGTCTCGAGGGGGAAGTCACGGGCGATCGGGTGCACCAGCGCGGAGTACGACCGGCCGGTGAGCTTGCGCAGCGCACGGTCGTGGATCCCGGCGCGGTAGTCGTGCGCGTCACGGATCATCGGTGACCGTGACGTGCGACCGATCGCGTCCTCGACCTCCTTCTCGATCGAAGCGAGCGTCCCCTGGACGATCTCCAGCACGACGCCGTCGACGTCCTTCGAGGTGGTCCCGGTGAGGGTCGGCATGGGCTTGGCTCCTGAGGGTGGTTCACGTCGCCACGGCGGTGCGGGCGTTCAGGCGGTCCGTGCGTTCAGGCGTCCACGACGGGCGCGGGCACCTGGTGGAACTGGCTGGTCGTCGAGGTGGTGGCCACCACCCGCCCGCGGCTGACCACGGCCTGGGGCGCGGCGTGCACGCGCAGGACGTCGACGAGCCGCTCATGGCCGTGCACGACCAGATCCGCGGGTGCGCCGGGGGCGATGCCGCGGTCGTCGGCTCCGAGCACCCTGGCGGCGCGCGTCGTGACCAGTTCGATCAGCGTGCGCTGGTCGGCATCGGCGAGCATCCCCAGCGAGTGCGCTGCCAGGAACGCGACCTCCAGCAGGTTGCTGCGACCGAACGGGTAGTAGGCGTCCTCCACGTCGTCCTGCCCGAGCGCGACATCGACGCCCTCGTCCAGAAAGCGCTGCACCGGCAGGTGGACCGGGCCGGTCTGCGGGTCGCTGACGAAGGCCAGCCCGGCGGTCCGGGCCAGCCTGGCGAGCCGCAGCTGCGACGGCACGGCGTAGGTCCCGACGGCACGGGCGTGGCAGGCCACCCCACGGCCCTGCAGGCCGCGGTCGATCATCGCCGTCGCGAGCATCTCCGTCGTACGCAAGGACGGGTCGCCGGCATCGTCGGTGAGCATCGCCACCCGCCGTCCCGTCGTGACCGCCAGATCGCAGGCCCAGTCGACATGACGCTGCGCATCGCGGTCGGAGAACTCGATCCACGGGATCCCGCCGACCACGTCCGCGCCGAGGTGGAGCGCTTCCTCCACCAACGCGGCCGCACCGTCGTCGCGGACCACGCCGTCCTGGGGGAACGCGACGACCTGGACGTCCAACACGTCGGCCAACTCATCACGGACCTGCAGCACGGCCTGCAGTCCCTCGAGCTGCGCCGTGGTGTCCACGTCCACGAACGCCTGGATCGTCAGCGTCCCGTGCCGGATCGCCTCCCGCAGGGCCCGCCGGATGTTGGGAACCAGCCAGCTGCGGTCGTAGTCGCGCTTGACCGCGCTGGCCAGCTCGATCGCCTGGCTGGCCGAGCCCATGTCACCGGCGGTGTACGCAGCCAGAGCCTCGTCACCGACGCGTTCGAGGGTGAACGCCTTCTCGAGGTGGAGGTGGCCGTCCACGAACGAGCGGGTGACCAGGCGGCCCCCGGCGTCCACGACCGCACGTCCGTCCGTTCGTGTGGTGTCGCCCGACGGGGCGCTGCCGACGTCGCCCGACGGGGCGCTGCCGACGTCGCCCGACGGGGCGCTGCCGGCATCGACGACGGACGCGATGGCGCCGTCCACGACCTCGACGTCCACGACGCGGCCGTCGAGCAGCCGCGCCCCGGTGACGCGCAGGTCGCCGCCGGCCATCAGCCGACCGACCGGGTGACGACCAGGTTGGCGAGCTCGTCGACACGTGCGGTGAAGCCTGGGTGGATCGGCACGGTCGAGCCGAACTCCTCCACGATGGCCGGGCCTACGATCTCGTCCCCGGCGCCGAGCGAGTCGCGGTCGTACACCGGCGTCTGCTGGTGATCGGCGTCGAAAGCGACCGGGCGACGGGACGTCTCCGCGCCGGACAGGTCGCCGTCACCGGCGGGCAGCCGCGCGATGTCGGGACGGGTGATCGGACCGACGCCGGTGACGCGCAGGTTCACCCACTCGACCGGGTGCCGGTCGGTGCGTCCCCGGTAGGCGTAGCCGTAGAGCTGCTCGTGCTCGTCGTGGAAGGCGTCGAGCACCGACTCGGTGAACGCCGCATCGATCGGCCCGTTCGGTGCCGGGACCCGAACCTCGAACGCCTGGCCGTCGTACCGCAGGTCGGCGGTGCGGACGAACCGGTGCTGGTCGGCGTCGAAACCCTCACGCGTCAGCGCCTGCGTCGCCTTGGCCTCCAGGTCGGCGAAGATCGCCCCCACCTCGTCGCGGTCCAGATCGTCGTGCTTGACCACGTGGGTCTGGACGTAGTCGTTCTTGACGTCGACGGTGAGCAGCCCGAAGGCGGAGAGGTTGCCGGGGTCGCGTGGGACGACGACGGCATCCAGACCGAGGACGTCGATCAGGCGGCAGATCAGCAACGGTCCGGACCCGCCGAACGCCGCCATCGCGAAGTCGCGGACGTCCAGCCCGCGCTTGACGGTGATCTGGCGGATCGCGTTGGCCTGGTTCCAGGCGGAGACCTCCAGGATGCCGCGGGCGGCATCGGCCGGATCCAGGTCGAGGTCGGCGGCAAGCGCCGCGATCCCGGCCCGTGCCGCGTCGACGTCCAACGCGATCTCGCCGCCCAGCAGGTGCGGGGGGATACGCCCGAGGACGACGTGGGCGTCGGTGACCGTCGGCTCGGTGCCGCCCTTGCCGTAACACAGCGGGCCCGGGTCGGCACCGGCGGACCGGGGGCCGACCTTGAGGTTGCCTTCGGGGCTGATCCAGGCGATGGAGCCGCCACCGGCACCGACGGTGACCACGTCGATCATCGGGATCTTGGACGGGAACCGGCCGACCGAGCCCTCCGTGGTCAGGGTCGGTTCGCTGTCGAGCACGACCGAGACGTCGGTGGAGGTGCCGCCGCCGTCGAGGGTGAGGATGCGGTCGTACCCGGCCTCGCCCGCGACCAGTGCCGCGCCGAGCGCACCCGCCGCCGGACCCGACAGCACCGTGGTGATCGGCTGGTGGACCACCTCGGCCGCGCTGATGACCCCACCGTTGGACTTCATGATGTAGAAGGGGATCTGGATGGCGCCGGCAACGGCGGCGCCGGCGTCGGCCGCCTGGTCGCTGCCAGTCGCGGACGTACCAACGCCTTCCGCGGCCGCGTCGACGGCCGCGTCGCTGTCGCGGCGGCCCGAGCCGGGCGCGACGTAGGCGTCCAACTGCTCGGCGATCCCGCGGATGTAGCGCCCGACCCGCGGCTTGACCGAGGCGTCCACCAGCGTGGTCACCGTGCGCTCGTACTCCCGGTACTCGCGCAGCACCTCGCTCGACAGCGACACGACCGCGTCCGGGTGCTCCTTGTCGAGCACCGCCAGCATCGCGCGCTCGTGCGCGTCGTTGGCGTAGGCATGGATGAAGCACACCCCGATCGTGTCGATGCCTTGGTCACGGAACCAGCGGGCCACCTCGGTCGCCTGCGCTTGGTCGAACGGGCGGACCTCGTCGCCTCGGACGTCCAGCCGACCGCCGACCTCCTTGACGCGGTCGACCGGCACGATGCGGTCGGGCTTGACCCAGAAGTAGCTGTTGCCGTAGCCGTCCGGCACGGACTGGCGAGCGATCTCCAGCACGTAGCGGTAGCCCTCGGTGGTGATCAGCCCCATCCGCTCGATGTCGTCCTCGAGCAGCGCGTTGGTGGCGACGGTCGTGCCGTGGCTGACGGCCGCGACATCCCGACCGCTGACCTCGCCGTCGGCCTGACGTTCACTGACCATACCCAGGACCTTGTCGACGCCTGCGAGGAACCCTTCCGCGGGGTCCGACGGGGTCGAGGGGGTCTTGGTCGTGGTGAGCCGGCCGCTGGCCTCGTCGAATGCCACGACGTCGGTGAAGGTGCCGCCGGTGTCGATGCCGATCCGGATCCGTCGCATGGTGACCTCGAGCGAGTCAACGGGCTGCTGCCAGCGTGCAGGGGCGCGGACGAGCGTAGTGACCGGCCACGGCCCAACCCTCGTGCACCTTCACCAAGGATGCCCGTCCGACTCGGCGAGTCTCGCCAGTCCGGTCGCGCCAGCAGCCCGACGGGACCTCCGGTCAGTCCGCCAACGCCGCCGCGACCCGTGCCGCCGCACCGAGCGCGAGGTCGTCGCGGCCGATGGGCGCGACCGTCTGCAGTCCTAGCGGCAGCCCGGCCGGGCCGAGCAGCCCGGG
>SKNP01000032.1 GCA_007120485.1 Nitriliruptoraceae bacterium | reverse complement strand
GCGCCCCGTTCGCGCCAGCCCTGGGCGCTCCCGCCGACGAACCTCCCGGGCGGCCGGAGCCTCACGTCGACGACGCCGACCCCGTCAGCGGCCCCGCCGCCGTCGGCGTACCCTGCGCGCGTCCGTCAGGACCTCGGGGCCCGTAGCTCAGCCTGGTAGAGCACCTGCTTTGCAAGCAGGACGTCACCGGTTCGAATCCGGTCGGGTCCACCGCACCGCGATCGCGGCGGCCGAGCGGGCGGTGTGACGACGGGGCGGCGCGCGTCACGCCAGCCCCGTCGCCTCACCACCGCGCGCTCACTCGTCGAGGGCTCGCTGGAGGAACGCGGCCATCTGCCCGCGCGTCACCGAGTCGTTCGGCCCGAACGTGCCGTCGGCGCGACCTTCGGTGATCCCCGCTTCCGCGACCGCGGAGATGCCCTCCTCGTGGGTGGTCCCCACCGCGTCCGGGAACGACGCATCACCCGCCGGCAGCTCCAACGCGCGCGTCAGGAACGTCGCCATCTGCCCGCGCGTGACGTCATCGTTCGGCCCGAACGTGCCATCGCCCCGGCCAGCAGCGATCTCCTGGTCAGCGACCCAGGCGATCGCGTCGGCGTGCGTGGTGCCGGCGACATCGGTGAAGCCGCCGACCAACTCGGTCTGCGTCCGCGCCCGCAGGGTCGCCGACTCATCGAGCGGGATCCGCCAGGTGAGCACGTCCCCATCGACCTCATCGGCGTTGTCATCGGTCACGGTCCCCGGCAGCTCCAGCATGACGACCACCTGCCCGGGTTCGACGTCGTTCTCGCCCTCGAAGTCATCGAAGTCCGACTCGCGGTAGACCGCGTCGAAGGCGTAGGCCGAACCGTCCTGGGTCACCGCGAACGAGTCGAAGGTCCCCTGCTCGTCAGGCTCGACGACGAGCGCTTCGTCGGCCAGCGCGTTGAGTTCCTCGAGCGAATCGAACGTCATCGTCGCCTGGCGGCCCTCGTACTCGCCGTCGACGACGTCGCTGAACTCCGCGCCGTCCGGCATGCTCTCCTCGAACTCGGTGAACTCCTCGTCCTCGTCGAGGTCGAGCTCATCCGCGAGCTCACGGAACTCCGGGCCGTACAGCTGCGCGAACGTCAGCACCCCGGAGCCGTCCTCCTCCACGGTCACCCCGATGTCCGCGCGCATGCAGCCCGCAGCGATCACGGCCAGCACCGCGACCATCGTCGTCTTGCCCCAACGCATCGATCGTTGCCCCATCGTTCTCCCCCAGCTCATCGGGCTCTGCGGGGGATGCTCCCCCGACGAGGCCGACGCTAGGGATGACGTGGACGGTTGACCGCCGGCGACGCGTACGTGCGCTCGACGGTGTGCGCGGACCGGAAGCGGTGCTGTGCGTCCGTGGACGCGCCCTTCGCCCGCATGCCGCGGACGCATCCCGGGTCCGCATCCCGGGTCCGCATCCCGGGCACGCGCCGTCCGTCCCACGGACGAGCTCAGGGGCGCGCGTAGCCGACCGGGGAGCGGTTCGACAGGCTCGCCGTGCGCACCGGGATGCCGCTGCGCGAGGCCTCCACGATCGTGTCCCCACCGACGTACATCGCCACGTGACTGATGGGGGAGTTGTAGAACACCAGGTCACCGGGCTGGAGGTTCGCGCGGGATACCCGGTTCAGCCCCGAGAACTGTGCGCCTGAGGTGCGGGGGATCGAGACCCCGGCGGCCGCCCACGCGTAGGAGGTCAGCCCGGAGCAGTCGAAGGCGTTCGGGCCGGTCGCGCCCCACTGGTACGGCTTGCCGACCTGCGCGAGCGCGGTGTTCACCGCGACCTGCGCCGATTGCCGCGGCGCGCTGGTGCTGCCCGACGACGACTCGCTCGAGGAGCCCCCGGAGGCGTTCCCTCCGGAGGAACTGCTGCCGGAGGAGCCACCGGAGGAGCCACCCGACGACCCGTTCGACGAGCCACCGTCGTTGCTGGCGGCCGCCTGCTCGCGCTCCTGCTCGGCTTCGTGGGCCGCGAGAGCGTCCTCGTAGGCCTCACGCTCGTCCGCGAGCTGCGCCCGTGCCGCCTCGAGGTCGTCACGGTCGGCTTCGAGCTGGCTCCGCTGGGCATCGCCTTCGCTGACGACGTCGTCGAGGTAGGCGGTGAGCTCGGTCAGCTCCTCCTCGTGCTCGTCGTAGGCGTCCTGCACCAGGACGAGTTCGTCCTCGACCTGCGCGGCGGCCTCATCGGCCTCCGCTTCCTGCTCCGCCAGCCGCGACTCCAGCGCGTCGACCCGATCCTGCGTCGCCGCGAGGATGTCCAGGTCGGCCTGCTCACCGCTGAGGATCAGCCGAAGCGAGGTCGTCTTGAAGCCCAGGTCGACCGGGTCGCCACCTCCGAGGATCGTGGTCATCTCCACGGACGGACCCAGCTTGTGCAGCCGCCGGGCGTAGTCCTCGACCGTCTCGCCGAGCGCCTCGACCTGCGCGGCGACCTGTTCGAGCTCGTCCGCGGTGGCCGCCCGCTCGTCCTGGATCGACTCGAGCTCGACGACCGCCTCGTTGTAGCGCTCGACCGCCAGACTCAGCTCGGCTTCGATCTCCTGCAGCCGTTCCCGTGCCTCGGCCTCCTCGTCGCGGAGCTCGTCTGCCTGGTCATCCAGCTCCTCGAGTTCGGCTTCGCCCTCGCTGACCGACTCTTCGAGCTGCTCGACCTCATCCTCGAGGTCGTCCACCCGCGAGGAGTCGGGCTCAGCACTGGCCGGAACAGCCAGGAGCGACGCGGCGAGCAACACGGCGATCGCGGGGCTCACGCCCAGCTTCCGGGATCGGGACACGCACGCCTCCACGTCAACTGGCCAGATGGGACAGCATCGGGCACACACCGGCGCCTCGGCCGACCCTGGAGCGTAGTACCTGGCCCCCTCCGCCCCCCTGTCAGCGACGGCGGTTGCGCGGCGGCTGCGCCACCCGGTGCCATCGGCGAGCACCGGGAACCTCGACGGCTCCTGGAACGTCAGCGCGCCTGGGAGGTTCGCACGGTTCCCACTACGCTCGATCCGAGATCACGCCGGACGGGTCGTAGCGTCCGCGCACGATCCGGGCTCGTCGACGATCGACGACCCTCGACGAGCCCACTCGTCGGTAGCGGTGCTGCCGCCACCTCACCGTCCACCGCGCATCCGTCCATCGATCCGCCAGGAGCCCACCCGTGAGCAACGACCCGAGCGGCTGGTCCTTCGCGACCCGCCAGATTCACGCCGGCGCCGCGTCCGACCCGACCACCGGAGCACGCGCGACCCCGATCTACCAGACCACGTCGTTCGATCTCGGGAGCACCGAACGCGCGGAGAACCTGTTCGCGCTCGCGGAGATGGGCAACATCTACACGCGGATCATGAACCCGACCACCGACGTGGTCGAGCAGCGCGTCGCCGACCTCGAAGGCGGCGTGGCGGCCGTCGCGGTGGCCTCGGGCCAGGCCGCGGAGACGCTGGCGATCCTCAACATCGCCGAGTCCGGCGACCACATCGTGTCGTCCGCGTCGCTGTACGGCGGCACCTACAACCTGTTCAAGTACACGCTGCCGAAGATCGGCGTCGAGGTGTCCTTCGTCGAGGATCCCGACGACCCCGACGCCTGGCGTGCCGCCAGCCAGCCCAACACCAAGGCGTTCTTCGGTGAGTCGATCGGCAACCCGAAGATCGACGTGCTCGACATCGCGGCCGTCGCCGACGTCGCCCACGAGGTCGGCGTCCCGCTGATCATCGACAACACGATCGCGACGCCGTACCTGATCCGGCCGTTCGACCACGGCGCCGACATCGTCGTGCACTCGGCCACGAAGTTCCTGGGCGGCCACGGCACCGCGATCGCCGGGGTGGTCGTCGACGGCGGTCGCTTCGACTTCGGCGCCCACGCGGAGGCGTTCCCGGGGCTGACCCAGCCCGACCCGTCCTACAACGGGCTGAACTACTGGGAGGCGCTCGGCAACGAGGGTGCCGCCTACGCGATCAAGCTGCGGGTGCAGCTGCTGCGCGACCTCGGCCCGGCGCTGAGCCCCCACAACGCGTTCCTCCTGATCCAAGGCATCGAGACCCTCGATCTGCGCATGGACCGCCACGTCGCCAACGCGCAGACGCTCGCCGAGTGGCTGGAGGGCCGCGACGAGGTGGAGAAGGTCTGGTACGCCGGGCTCGAGTCCAGCCCGTGGTACCGCGCCGCCCAGACCTACGCGCCGAAGGGGCCGGGTGCGATCCTGTCGTTCGAGCTGCGCGGTGGCGTCGAAGCTGGCCGGCGGTTCGTCGACGGCGTCGAGCTGTTCACCCACCTGGCCAACATCGGGGACGTCCGCAGCCTGATCATCCACCCGGCATCGACGACCCACTCGCAGCTCACCCCGGAGCAACAGCTGTCGACCGGGACGACCCCCGGTCTGGTGCGGCTGTCGGTCGGGCTCGAAGGCGCCGACGACCTCATCGCCGACCTCGAGGCCGGGTTCCGCGCCGCGAAGGGCAGCGACGCCACGTGACCCAGGCAGCGACCGGCGCATGGCGCGACGGCGACCCTCCGGGTCGCCGTCGCTTCGTCGATGTCGGGACCGTTCCACTCGAACGCGGCGGGGAGATCCCCGACGTCACGATCGCCTACGAGACCTGGGGTGAGCTCAACGCCGCGGCGGACAACGCGATCCTGGTCCTGCACGCGCTGACCGGGGACAGCCACGTCGTCGGCCCGATCGAACCCGGCCACCCGACCCCGGGGTGGTGGGACGGGCTGATCGGGCCCGGCTGCCCGATCGACACCGACCGGTGGTTCGTCGTCGCACCCAACGTGCTCGGTGGCTGCCAGGGCTCGACGGGCCCGGCGTCCCTGGCGCCGGACGGGCGTCCTTGGGGCTCCCGCTTCCCGGCCATCACGGTCCGCGACCAGGTCACCGCGGAGATCGCCCTCGCCGACCACCTCGGCATCCGGACCTGGGCGGCGGCCGTCGGCGGGTCCATGGGCGCGATGCGGGTGCTCGAGTGGGCGGTGATGGCACCCGGCCGCGTCCGGGCGATCGCGCCGATCGCGGTGTCGGCGACCGCGACCCCCGACCAGATCGCGCTCCAATCGATCCAGATCCGAGCGATCCGCAGCGACCCGCACTTCCTCGGCGGCGACTACCTCGACCGCGCCCACGACGACCCGAACGCGCCCGGACCGCACGACGGTCTGGCCCTCGCCCGACGGTTGGCCCACTGGAGCTACCGCAGCCGCGAGGAGTTCACCCTGCGGTTCGGTCGCGACCCCCAGGGCGAGGAGGATCCGCTCGGTGGCGGCCGGTTCGCGGTCGAGTCCTACCTCGATCACCACGGTGTCAAGCTCACGACCCGGTTCGACGCCGCCAGCTACGTCGTGCTGACCGGGTCGATGAACAGCCACGACGTCGGCCGCGACCGCGGCGGCGTTCGGGCGGCGCTGGCCGACGTCGACGCGAAGGTGCTGGTCGCCGGCGTCGACAGCGACCGGCTGTACCCGCTGGAGGAGCAGCACGCGCTCGCGCACCACCTGCGGGTCCGGGGCGAGCGAGCGACGCTGATCCGCTCGCCGTACGGCCACGACGGGTTCCTGATCGAGCTACCGCAGGTCGGCACGCTGATCGCGAAGCTGTTGGACCGGCTGGACTGAGCACCGCGATCGGCGGGCGCGCTCGATCGCCGCGCTGGGCCGGTGCGGTCACTCAGCGCAGCAGGGCGCTGCGGACGCGGTCGAGCCGGTCGGCCGGGACCGAACCGAGCGGTGGCCGGCACCAACGCTCCACCAGCACCCCGTCGAGTTGCATCGCCGCCTTCAACGCCGCCGGCATCGAGGTCCCGACCCGTCCCAGCCCCTCCGTGACGCGGGTCAACGTGTCCTGGTGGGTGGCCACCGCCTGACCGTCGCCCGCGGCGACCGCCTCGTGCAACCGGACCACCGTGCGTTGCCGCACATTGGCGATCGCCGTGATCGAGCCGGCCACTCCCGCCTCCAACGCCGTCCGCAACGTCGGTGCGTGCCCGGTCACCACCTCGAAGCGCCCGTCGGCGGCCGCCGCCTCGGTTGCGAACGCGGCCCGCCGGTCCGCGTCCGGTGACGAGTCCTTCATGCCGACGACCCCGGCTTGCGCCGCGAGCGTACGGATCGCCTCCGGTTGCAGTGCGGAGCCGGTCAACTGGGGGATGTGGTAGACGAGCGTCGGCGTGCTCGAACGCTCAGCGACGTCGAGGTGGAGACGCAGCAGCTCATCGCTGGTCAACGGGTAGGTGCTGGGGGCCAGGACGAGCACGAGATCGGCCCCGGACGCGCCCAGGCGCGCGACGTCGGCGTGGAGCTCCTTGACCGTCGGCGCGGAGGCACCGGCGACCAGCACCGGGCAGCGGGCGTCCGCTGGGGCGGCGCGACGGTGCTCGTCCAGCGCGGCACGGGCGTGCTCGACCAGGTCGACGCGCTGCGCTGGCTCCAGCAGCGCGCCCTCCCCGGTGGAACCCGCGACGAGCACCCCGCTCGCCCCGTCGCCCAACGCGCGGGTCACCAAGCCCGCCACCTCGCCGGTCGCGACCTGGCGGTCCGGGGTCAACGGCGTGACCAACGCCGGCAGACTGCCGCGCAAGCCCGCGGTGGCTGCATCGACCGGATCCTGCTCGGGGTGTGGCATCGTCGGCTCCGTCCGGGCTGTCTGCGATGCGTCGACCTGCCGGAACCGGCAGGGGACGCGTAGCCTGCCGCACGTGGCGGCCGCGAGCACGTTCGTGCGGACGCCACGTGCCCGAGCGGATGTGCCGGAGCGGATGTGGCCGAGTGCCGCGCGAGCCGGACGGGGCCGGAACCGACGACACGAGGATCCTCAGGTGGGAGCGTTGTACACGGTCGGGAGCCGGCTGTTCGAAGCGGGCTTCACCGCGATGGGGGTCGACCTGCGGTCGGTCGGCCACGAACACCTGCCGACGACCGGCCCCGGGGTACTGGCGACCAACCACATCGGCTACCTCGATTTCGCGTTCGTGATGCTCGCGCCCCCGCGCCCGCGCCGGGAGATCCGGTTCCTCGCACGTCGCGACTTCTTCGAGATCCCGGTGGTCGGCTCGGCCATGCGCGGCCTCGGGCAGATCCCGGTCGACGTCTACGGCGACCCCCGCCAGGCCGCCGCGGAGGCGCGCGCGGCGCTGGAGCGGGGCGACCTGATCGGCATGCACCCGGAGGGCACGATCAGCCCGTCCTTCGTCCCGCGGCGAGGCAAGAGCGGGGCGGTCCGCCTGGCCGACAGCGTCGAGGCGCCCATCATCCCGGCGGCGATCTGGGGCAGCCAGCGGCTGCTGACCAAGGGGCGTCAGCCGCGCCCACCGCGTGGGGTCACAGTCATGGTCCGCTACGGCGAGCCGTTCCGGCCGCGCGCTCGGACCGGCATGGCCCGCACCAAGGAGGTGATGGACCGCATCTCCTCGCTGTTGGAGGAGCTCCAGCGGGCCTACCCGCAGCGGCCCGGCCCACCACCGGACGACTGGTGGATGCCAGCCCACCTGGGTGGTTCGGCGATGACCCCCGAGGAAGGCGAGCGCCTCCTGGCCGAACAGGACGCGCAACGGCGTGCCCGACGACAGGCCGAACTGGCCGGTTGAGCACGTCGGGGCCACACACGGGGTGACCTTGCGGGACCGCATCGGCGGTCGATGGGCACGGTGGAGCCCGGGTGCCCCTGGCGCCGGCTGCTTGTGGAGCGAGGTGTGGATGTGTGGAGAACCACACGTGTGGAACTCCACAGGTGTGTTCACAACCATGGCGTTCGGTGGACAGTGCGGCCGCGTTCGTCCACAGGCGCCACCGCAGCCGCATGGACCGGAGCCCGCGGGTCCGCCCCGATCGGTCCGCCACGATCACCCCGCGGCGCGGGGCGACAGGCGCGAGGGGCTCGCCACGGCTCGGTCGCTCGCGCGGATCGATCTCGCCCTCGTCAGCCCGGGTAGAGCTCGAAGCCGCTGCCACCGCGCCGGTAGGTGACGCGGGCGAGCTGCAGCATCGCCTCGTCGTCGTTGTCCTCGAGCCGCTCGAGCTGCTCGGTGACCCGGTCGGCGGCACGCCGGACGTAGGTCTCGGCGATGAAACGTTCCGTCGCGGTGGCGTCGACGCCATCGGCGTTCATCGCCGCGGTGATCCGCGACAACGTCGCGACCTGACCGGTGATGTCCATGGCGATGTGTGCGAGACGCTTCTGCTGCAGCTGTTGGGTCTTGATGTCGCTGCCGTGGCGGCGCAGGAGCTGCTCGGACCTCGCTCGAAGCTGGCCGACCTGGTCGGTGATCGGTGCCGCGAGCGGTCGCAGCTCCGGGTGCACGTGCGTCAGTCGCGATGGCGAGACGCGACGCCGGACGCGCGAGCGGACGTGGTCGAGCACCAGTCCGCTGGAACGCACCGGGGCGGACAGCAGATCGAGGTCCTCGAGCTCCTCGAGCTCGTCGCCGAGCACCTTCAGGCCGGAGAGGGCCACGAACGCCCGCAGGACGTCGTTGGCGCCCTCGAAGATGGGGAAGATCCGGATGTCGCGGAGGATACGCGCGTACGGCTGGTCGTTCATGTACGCCTCGCCTCCGGCGAGCTGGAAGGACCGGTTCGCGGCGTACCAGAGGAACTCCGTCCCGGCGATCTTGACCATGGCCGATTCCAGGCTGACGTCCTCGACGCCGCGGTCCATCATCCCGGTGGTCAGGTAGCTGGTGGCCTCCAGTCCGTACAGCTGGGTGGTCATCCAGGCGATCTTCTCCTGGACCAGCTCGAACTCACCGATCGGCTGACCGAACTGTTCACGGCGGTGGACGTGCTCGACCGAGAGGTCGATGAGCTTCTTGACCGCACCGACGGCGCCGGTCCCCAGCGACATGCGGCCGTTGTTGAGCACGTTCATCGCGATGCGGAACCCGTCACCGGGATCGCCGAGCACGTTCTCGGGTGGGACCCGCACGTCGGAGAAGGTGACGTGACGAAGATCGTTGCCGCGCAGCCCCAACGTGTCGTAGCGGAAGGGGGCGTCCACCCCATCGAGGTCAGGCGTCACGATCAAGGCGACGTGGCCCTGGGTCTCGCTGCGTGCGAACACCACGAGGACGTCCCGGCTGCCGTTGCCGATCCACCGCTTCTCGCCGTTGAGCCGCCAGGCTCCGTCGGATTCCGGTTCCGCGCGGGTCTGGAGGTCGTAGGCATCGGATCCGGTCGTCGGCTCGGTCAGCGCGAACCCGGCGAGCTTGCGTCCTGCCGCCAGATCGGGCAGGAACCGCTCCTTCTGCTCGTCCGAGCCGAACAGGTGGATGCCCTTGGAACCGATCGACTGGTGGACACCGGTGACCACGGCGAGGCTCGCGTCGATGCGACCGAACTCCTCGCTGACCCGGCAGTAGCCGGTCTGCGACAGCCCTTGGCCGCCGTAGGCCTCGTCGACGTACAACCCGAGCAACCCGGCCTCGCCGAGCGCGGCGATGACCTCGTCACCGACCCAGCGCTGCTGCTCGACCACCGCCGGGTCGTACAACTCGTCGGAGATGCGCTCCAGGTCGCCGAGGAGCCGGGCGACGTGCTGTCGTTCGTCGCGTCGCAGCATCGGGTAGGGGGTGACCAGGTCCTGCTCGAGCTCACCCAGGAACAGGCTCTTGGCGAACGACGGTCGGTCGG
>SKNP01000369.1 GCA_007120485.1 Nitriliruptoraceae bacterium | reverse complement strand
GATGATCTTGCCGTCCTCCATCGCGGTGACGGAGCCCTCCAGGGCGGCTTCGAACTCGTCGTCGCTGATGTCGTTCTCGACGATGACGTCGCCGGTGGAGGTCATGGTGCCACCCGGATCCTGGCTGATGACGACCGGGTCGGTCGCTTCCGGGTTGGCTTCGATGCCGGAACCGGCGTCGGGGGCGGAGGTCTGGGTCTCGGGGGTGTCGGACATCGGGGCGTCGGTCTCTCGTCGAAGGATCGGTCGGGGTAGGTTCCTCGCGGTGCGTCACGCCGAGGCGGGACGTACGACCGCAGTGGTAGGTGCGGTCGTACCGCTCGATGGTACGCCTGCACAGGCGAAGCGAACACCTGGACCAGGCGGAGCGGTAAAGGGTCGCAGCCTGCCCGCACCCTGTCAACGCTGCGGCGCGGTGTGCGGCCTGCCGCGCGAGCTCCGGACGACGTCAGGCGAGCGATGAGCGACCAGGCTGACCGCGTATCGGCCCCCGCCGGTGGGCTCCGGCGGCACCCGGACGGCCGGGCCCGGTGCGGGTGGTGCGGCGACGATCCCGACTACGTCACCTACCACGACACCGAGTGGGGTCGACCGGTGCGCGGCGAACGCGCGGTGTTCGAGAAGCTGTGTCTCGAAGGCTTCCAGGCCGGACTGTCGTGGCTGACGATCCTGCGCAAGCGCGAAGCGTTCCGACGGGCCTTCGCGGGCTTCGACCCGGACGTCGTCGCCGGGTTCGGTGACGACGAGGTGGCCGCGCTGCTCGCTGACACCGGGATCGTGCGCAACCGCGCGAAGATCGAAGCGACGATCAGCAACGCGCACGCGTTCCGTTCGCTCATGGAGGCGGGCGGGTCGCTCAGCGACCTGGTGTGGTCCTTCGCGCCCTCGCCCCCTCCCCCACCTCCGCAGGACCTCGATGACGTCCCGGCGTCGACCCCGGCCTCCGCGGCGCTGTCACGGACGCTCAAGCAGTACGGCTTCCGGTTCGTCGGACCGACCACCTGTTACGCCGCGATGCAGGCGCTGGGCGTGGTCGACGACCACCTCGCCGGCTGCTGGCGTCGGGGGAGGACCGCCTCGCCGGACTGACCGGCGGGTACCGTCCGCGAGCCCGTCCATCGCCGTCACGAGGCTCCCGTCGTGCGCTTGCGTCGCCGCCGTCGTCGTCCCACACCCGACCTCGAGCGGCAGCCTGACGCCCTGCCGAAGTCCGGCCTGTTCACCGAGCCCTTGCAGGTCGACGCACTGGACGTCCTGGACGGCGAGGTGCTGGACGACGGTCAGCTGCGCGCGACCTTCCGCGTCGAGGTTCGGGACGCGGACGGGCGACGCTGCCCGGACGTCGCCGTGGAGGCCGAGGTCCGCGGCCCCGAGCGGACGCGCACCGTCCAGGGAACGACCGACCTGTTCGGGCGGATCCGTTTCCGGATGACCGGCCCCGCCGGCCGCTACGACCTGCGTCTGACCGACGTCGGGGCGAAGGGGCTGGCCTGGGACGCCGACGTCGGGCCGACCACCGCATCCGTGCACCTGCCGGCTTAGCGCACGGACCCGGGAGCGGTCGGTCGCACCGGCGACCGCGCCAGGGCGTGCGCGGTCGGCTGACCTCGAGCGGACGGTCGCACCGGCGACCGCGCCAGGGCGTGCGCGGTCGGCTGACCTCGAGCGGACGCCCCCTACCCGTCCCGGGCCGCCGCCGGCCGGTCGGCTCGGAGCTGCGGGTGGTCGCGAAGCAGCCACGACGCTGCCGCCACCGCGACCACACCGACGACCGCGCCCGGTTGGGCACCGAACGCCAGCGCCACACCGATCCCGACCAGCAACGCACCGCCGCCGGCCAGCGCTGCGGCGGTCGAGGTGGTCGGCGGCACGTTGGGACGTCGACGGGTCTCGAACCAGACGACCGCCGCCAGCACCGGTGCGACCACCAAGGCGCAGAGCACCAACCACCACAGCCGCCCGGCCCAGAAACCGGGGACACCTGGGACGCCGGCGTCGATCATGACGCCGAGCTGTTCACCCAGCCAGGCCGCCGGCAGCTCCGCCAGCTTGTGCCACAGGTACAGCGGCATGCCGAGCGCACCGAGGATCGCGACCACCTTCGCCACGCGGGGCCCGGCGAGCACGCGACGCGCCAGCGGTTCGGCCACCAGCACCAGACCGATCTGCAGCCACATCACCCCCACCAACGCGGCGGTCGGAGGCAGCACGTTGGTGGAGCCGTCCAGCTCGCCGCCGACCACCGCGACCGGGTAGCCGGACCACACCGAGGCGCCCAGCCACACCAGCGCGAAGAGCACGAGGCCGACACCGGTCCACGCACCCGACAGGCGACCACGCTTCCAGGCGATGCCCAGCTGCTGCGGCAGCAACCACACGGCGAGGTAGTTCAGCCACCCGATGCCGCCGCCCGTCGAGGTCACGGCGTCGCCGAGACGGAGCAGATCGCTGACCGAGAACGCTTGCGCACGCAGGATGTCGATCAGGACCGCGGCAGCGAGCAGCAGACCGGCCGCCCCGAGCCCGAACCGCCGGTCCAGCCCTACGGACAGCGGCAGCAGCGCCTGTACGGCGAGGAGCATGAGCAGGAACCACAGGTGCACCGTCAGCGACTGGTTGAGCGGTCCGAGCAGCCGGCCCCCACTGAACACCGCGATGATGGCCATGACGGCGAGCACGGCGAGGTAGGTCACGCTCGGCCGCGCCAACGCCAACGCGCGGGAGGACCACCAGCGCAGCTGCTCGCCGTCAGCTCCCGTCTGGCGCCGTTCGACGCCGTCGGCGGCGACGGCGGCGGACACGAACACGAACAGCGGGACCACCTGCAGGATCCAGGTCAGGGCGCCCGCCGCGTCCCACACGGCCAGGAGGTGGTCGGTGTCGACCATCCGGCCATCCTCGAGCCGCGGCAGCGTCGCCAGCCAGTGGCCGAACACCACCACCAGCAAGGCGCCCGCCCGTAGCGCGTCCGGATAGCGATCGCGATCCGCCTCTGGTGTCACGGCGATACCTCCCCCGTGCGACCGGCAGCAGCTGCCCCTCGGCACATCTCCGTGCTGGCGGGCCCCGCACCAGGTGGAACGACCCAGTCCGGGATGTCTGGGGCCGCCTGCCGGCCTGCAACGTCCAGGGAGTGGAGGCGCTCGAGGGTGGGTCCGTCAACCTCGTCGAAGATGCGCCGGCAACTGGCGAGGTCGCTTGGGGCCGGGTCGCCGAGGATCGAGGGATTCCTGCCCTAGGTGTCGACACCCCTCCTGGCCACCATGCAGCACATCGATCAACGAGGTGTCACATGCAGACGGTCCAGCGCTCCGTTCACGCCGGTGACGGGATAATGGAGGTGTCGTCGTGACCGACCACGATCACCACCACGCCGTCCTCGACGAACTCGCGCCGCAGCACCGGGAACTTCGCAAGGCGATCCCCGACGTCTATGCGGGGTTCGGGCAGATGAGCAAGGCGGCGCTCGCATCCGGTGTCGTCGACGCGAGCATCAAGGAACTCATCGCGGTCGCGATCGGCGTGGTCCACGGCTGTGATGGGTGCATCGCCTCGCATGCACGAGCGGCGGTGCGGGCCGGAGCCACGAAGCAGCAGGCGGCCGAGATCCTTGGCGTCACGATCATGATGGCCGGTGGGCCGGCGACGATCTACGGCGCGCGCGCCTACCAGGCGTTCGAGGAGTTCAGCGACTGAGTAGCCCGGTGTCCGCCATCGGAAGGCCTGCGCACCACGCCGGGAGCATGTGGCTAGTGCTTCTGGGCCTCGAACCAGGTCCGTCCCAGCGCGGTGTCCACGTCCAGGGGGACCGCGAGGTCGACGACCTGGCTGAGCGTGTCGACCACCACCTCGCGAGCCGCGTCGAGTTCGCCATCCGGGACCTCCAGGATCACCTCGTCGTGGACCTGGAGCAACACCTGGGTCGTCAGCGAGGAACGGTCCAGCGCCCGGTCCAGTTCGATCATGGCCAGCTTGATCACGTCGGCGGCCGTGCCCTGGATCGGAGCGTTGAGCGCCATGCGTTCGGCCATCTGGCGGCGGTTGCGGTTGTCGGAGGTCAGGTCCGGCAGGTAGCGGCGCCGTCCGAACAGCGTGGTGGTGTAGCCGTCGCGAGCGGCGGCCTGGACGGCTCCGTCGAGGAACGAGCGCACCTTCGGGAACCGATCGAAGTAGGCATCGACGATCGCTGCGGCCTCGTCGGGCGGGATCTGTAGCTGCTGACCGAGCCCGTAGGCGGTCAACCCGTACGCCAGGCCGTAGTTGACCGCCTTGGCGCGGTCACGCAGCGCCCCGTCGACCGCGTCCAGCGGCAGGTCGAACACCTTGGCGGCGGTCGTGGCGTGGATGTCCTCCCCCGCGGAGAACGCATCGAGCAGCCCCTCGTCGCCGGAGAGGTGCGCGAGTATCCGCAGCTCGATCTGGGAGTAGTCGGCGACCAGCAGCTGCTGGAACCCCTCGCCGGCGACGAAGGCGCGACGGATCTCGCGGCCCTCCTCGCGGCGGACGGGGATGTTCTGCAGGTTGGGGTGCGAGGACGACAGCCGGCCGGTCGCCGCGATCGTCTGCGAGAAGGTGGTGTGGATCCGGCCGGTCCGCGGATCGACCAGGGGCGGGAGCGCGTCGACGTAGGTGGTCAGCAGCTTGCTGACCTCCCGCCACTCGAGGATCGCCGGCACGATCGGGTGGGCGTCCAGCAGGTTCGACAGCGCCTGCGCGTCGGTGGAGTACCCGGTCTTGATGCGGCGGGTCTTGGGCAGCTGGAGCTCCTCGAACAGCACCTGCTGCAGCTGCGGTCCCGATCCGACGTTGAACGTCCGTCCCGCGTGGTCGTGGACCTCCCGCTCCAGCGCATCGACGCGTCCGGCCAACCGCTCGCGGATCTCGGTGAGCACGTCGAGGTCGAGCGTGATCCCGGCGCGTTCCATGCGGGCCAGCGTCGGCGCCAGCGGCATCTCGATCGTGTCGTGAAGCTCGATCTGGTCGCGCTCGGCGAGCAGCCCCCCGAGGTGATCGGCCAGTTCGAGCGTGGCCTGCGCCGCGAGCGCGCGCTCGGCCACCGGCTCGGCCTCGTCCACGGTGAGAGCGAGCTGGTCACCGTCGTCGACGGCCGGGGCGACCGACCGCTGGAGGTGCTGCAGGGCGAGCCGTTCGAGGTCGAAGCTGCGCTGCTCGGGGTTGATCAGGTAGGCGGCGAGCGCGGTGTCCAACGCCACACCGCTGACCGTCCACCCGCGGCCGTGCGCCGCGTGGTCGAGGAGCTTCAGGTCGTGGGTGGTCACCGGCCGGGTCGGGTCCGACAGCAACGTCGTGAACGCGTCGAGGTCGGCGGCGTCGAGCGCGTCGAGCTCCGCGCTGATCGGATCGCGGTCGGCCGCCGCGAGCGCGACCGCGGTCCAGGCCACATGCGGTGGGTTCGCCGACGTCGTCGCGAGCACGGCGACGGGGGTCTCCACCCCGTCCAGCCAACCCGGCAGCTCGCCCGGCTCCAGCCGCCTCGGGGTGATCTCAAAGCCGGCAGCGCCCGCTTGTTCCTGCTCGCCGAGCACCTCCTCGACGAACCGGTCGTAGAGCTGGCGGAACTCCAGCGTGCCGAACAGCTCCCGCACCGCCGGGGCATCCACGTCACCGCGGCGCAGGTCGCGCAGGTCGAGGTCGAGGTCGACGTCGCGACGCAGCCGCATCACCTGCCGGTTGAGGTCGACCTGCTCGCGGTGCTCGGCCAGCATCGCCGGGACCTTCTTGCCGGACACCTCGTCGAGGTGGTCGTAGATCCCATCCACGTCGCCGTAGGCGGTCACCAGCTTCGCCGCGGTCTTGTCGCCCACCCCGGGGACGCCGGGCAGGTTGTCGGAGTTGTCGCCGCGCAGCGCCGCGAGATCGACGTAGGCGCCGGGCGGCACCCCGTACCGTTCCTGCACCGCCTCCGGGGTCATCTCCGCCATCTCCGTGATACCCCGCAGGGTGTAGAGCACCGTCAGATCCTCCGCGACCAACTGCATCGCGTCGCGGTCGCCGGTGACCACGTACGCGTGGAACCCCTCGGCCACGGCGGTGGTCGCCATGGTGGCGAGGACGTCGTCGGCCTCGACCCCCTCCACCTCGACGACCGGGACGTGGAGGACCTCCAGCACCTGCTTGATGAGGTCGACCTGGGGGCGGAACTCATCGGGAGGGCTGACCCGGTTGGCCTTGTACTCGGGGAACGCGGCCGTGCGGGCCTCGTCGCGGCCCTTGTCGAACGCGACCACGATCGCGTCCGGGTCGCGATCCGCCAGCAGCTTGATCAGCATCGAGGTGAAGCCGTAGACCGCGTTGGTCAGCTGGCCGGTGCCGGTCCGCAGGGTGTCCGGGAGGGCGTAGAACGCCCGGTAGGCCAGCGAGTGGCCGTCGAGCAGCAGGATCGAGCGACGGTCGCTGGTCACGGCCGGCTCCTGATCGACGGCGACGGGGGATCGAGAGCGTAGTGACCGCACCCGGCCCACCGGCCGACACGGCACCCTGGTGCCACCGGCCCGATCGGCCGATGCCCCCGCCGTCGCGTCCAAGGACCGCCGTGACCAGCTCGCCCGCCACCTCCCCGCACGTGTTCGACGTCGACGACGCCGACTTCGAGGCGTCCGTCCTCGCCCGGTCCCACGAGGTCGTCGTGCTGGCCGACCTGTGGGCGAGCTGGTGCGGACCGTGTCGGACGCTCACTCCCCTGCTCGAGGAGGCCGTGGCTCGACGCGACGGGGACGTCGTCCTGGCCAAGGTCGACGTCGACGCCAACCCGGGGATCGCCAGCCGCTACAGCGCCCAGAGCATCCCGACGGTGCTGGGCTTCCGTGACGGACGGCTGCTCCAGCGGTTCACCGGCGCGCGCCCCGCGGCCGAGATCGAGCGTTTCATCGACGACCTGTTGCCGAGCGAGGCGGACCAGGCCGTCGCCCGAGCGCGCGCGTCCAGCGGCGCCGACGCGATCGCCGAACTGCGGCACGCCCTGTCGTTGGATCCGACGCACCGGGAGGCGGCGATCGGACTGGCGGAATCGATCGTCGACGACGACCCGGACGAAGCTGAGGCCTTGATCCGTCCGCACCGACCGGATCCGGCAGCGGAGGCGGTCGCGACCCGGGCGCAGCTGGCACGGTCCGGAGCGGATCTGGCCTCGCTCGAGGCGACGGTCGCCGCTGGACGGGCCGACGGCGCGACGCTGCTGGAGCTGGGGCGGGCGTTGGCTGCCGACGGGCAGCACGACGCCGCGCTGGAGCGGCTGCTGGTGGCCGTGGAGCTCGGAGGGGACACCCGCGAGCCGGCCCGTGAACAGCTGGTCGCGCTGTTCGGCCTGCTCGGCGACGACCACCCCGCCGTGCTCGATGCACGACCCCGCTTGGCCCGCGCGCTCTACTGAGCGCCACCGGGTCACCGCGGTCGCGGATCGCGACCAGCGTCCAGGACCCGGCGACGGCGGCAACGGTCACCGAACGTCGACGTCGGCGAAACCTGCAGGCAACAGGTCCCTCGTAGCGTTCGGTTCGTCATCCGCCAGTGACACGGCGAGGATCGCACGACCGGATCCTCGCCATCGGACGCCGGGTGGGGCGAGATCTCTCCCTCTCCCGCCATCTGCCCCACCCGGCGTCCCCAACACCAGCTGACCCAGCGTCCGATGTCGGGACACCGGCGGAGGAGACGTCGACCGATCCGGCAACGCCTGCGCCGGGTCACTCCGCGGGGACGTCGCTCCCGTCACTGAGCCGGGCGATCACCTGCTCAGCGACCTGCCGCATGGTCTGGCGGCGTTCCATCGCCTGCCGTTGCAGGAACCGGAACGCTTCCGCCTCCGACATCGACTCCTCGGACTGCAGGAGACCCTTGGCTCGCTCGACGAGCTTGCGGGCTTCCAGGCGCCCCTGCAGATCATCGACCTCCTGCTCCAACCCGGACATCTCGCGGAAGCGACCGGCCGCGATCTCCACGGCCGGGAGGAGATCGTGCTTCTGGAACGGCTTGACCAGGTAGGCCATCGCGCCCGCACGGCGGGCCTTCTCCACCAGGTCGCGCTGGCTGAACGCCGTCAGGATCAGGATCGCCGCCAGCCGCTCACGTGCGATCTCCTCCGCCGCCTGGATGCCGTCCATCACCGGCATCTTGACGTCGAGGATGACCAGATCGGGCTCGAGTTCCCGGGTCAGCCGCACGGCCGACGCACCGTCCGCCACCTCGGCGACGACGTCGAAGCCCTCCTCCTGCAGCATCTCCGTCAGGTCGAGGCGGATCAGTGCCTCGTCCTCGGCGATGAGCACGCGGGTGGGCTTGGAGTCCTTGGCGTCGGTCGATTCGGTCACGTCGGTCAACCTCTGCCGGTAGCGGTGCTGAGCTCGAGCAGCCGGTCGAGCAGCGCGTCCCGCTCCTCGAGCAGGTCGGCGATCCGTCGGCGAGTCTCTTCGAGCGAGGCGGTGTGGCGGTCGGAATCGGTACGCGCCTCCCGCCAGGCCTGGTCGGCGAGCGGCGTCTCCGAGGTCAGGCGTCGCAGGTCGGCGTCCGCGGTCAGTTCATCGAGGTGGTGGACCTGGTCGACCAGCACCTGCTCGGTTCGACGTGCCTCGTCGAGCTCGTCGCCGATCCTGGCGAGGCGAGCGTGCACACGGCGGATGGAGCGAGTGGCTGCCAGGCGGGGTCTCCCCTTGGACGGGCCGAACGCTAGCGGCTAGCGGTTCCGAGCGACGAACGCGAGGCCCGAGGCGGGAACTCTGCTGCCCGCCTCGTCGCCTCGGCCAGCAACGGTACCCCCGGTGGGATTCGAACCCACAAGCCCGCAAGGGCAGACGATTTTGAGTCGTCCCTGTATGCCAGTTCCAGCACGGGGGCGCGGATCGGCGGCGCAGCCGCCAGCGGGGCGAACGGTACCGCGCCCCTCGGCCGTCGCGCTCACCGACGACCGCGCTGCCACGGCACGGTGATGTGCGCGCTCGGCCGTGGCCTATTGGCCAGATGCCTACGACCGTTCTAGTCTGACGACCTCGACGACAGCATGATCGCCACCAGACGAACCGAGACGGGAAGCTGGCGGTCACACCACCCGACCGGAGGTGGCGGCACACGCACGACCTGAGCCCGGCGCCGCATCCGATCGCACCAACGCTCCCGAGACGGAGGTAACGACGATCGCCAGCTTCCTGGAGTACCTCCAGAACCCTGCGATCCAACGCAGCCTCCTGGCCCAGACGCGCGAACACCTGATCATCACCCTCGTCCCGGTCCTCCTCGGCGGGATCATCGCCGTCGCGCTCGGCATCGCTGCCCACCGCTACCACGCGATCCGGACGTCGATCCTCAACCTGACGTCCTGGTTCCTGACGATCCCGTCGCTGGCCTTCTTCGCCCTGCTGATCCCGATCGTCGGCATCGGCGACACCGCGCCGATCATCGCGCTGACGTTCTACGCCCTGCTCCCGATCGTGCGCAACACGGTGGCTGGTCTGACCTCGGTCGACCAGGCCATCGTCGAAGCGGCCAAGGGCATGGGCATGAGCGCGCGTTCGCGTCTGCTCAAGATCGAACTGCCCAACGCCTGGCCGGTGATCCTGGCCGGGGTCCGCGTCGCCACCTTGCTGATCATCGGCATCACCGCGATCGCCGCACTGGTCGGCGGG
>SKNP01000160.1 GCA_007120485.1 Nitriliruptoraceae bacterium | reverse complement strand
TCGATGGTGGATGGGTGGGGCGACCGGTCCGGGGGACGACGGAGCGTGCCGACGCCCCCGGACCGATCGTCCGGGTCAGGTCGGGTTCCTCACTCGAAGAACTCGGCGACCTCCTCCTCGGACAGGATGATGTCCAGGGAGTAGCCGTCCGGCTCATCTTCGGCCCGTTCGAGCGCCTCGTCGAGGTTCTCGTTGGTGAAGTGCTCCGGTAGCGGCAGCAACAGCGTGTTGCCGTCGGTGAGCTGACCCTCGTCGATCGTCCCGCCCTGGAGTTCCTGCAGCGCGACCCGCATCGCCGTCACGCCGACCCCTGGCGGGTTGATGACCCCGATCGTGTCGACGTCGTTCTCGTCCCACAGCCGCAGGTAGCCGGCGCGGGCCTCGCCCGTGGTGGTGAGGTCCAACCGGTCCTCGTCGATCAGGGCCCGCAGGACGCCTTCGGCCGTCCCGTCCTGGGCCCAGACACCGTCGATCTGGTCACCGTACTGCGAGAGCAGTTCCTGCATGACGGTCTGGCCCTCGGCCTGGCTCCAGTCGGCGTTGGCTTCTGCCACGACCTCGACCCCGGCCTCGTCGAAGACGCTCGTCGCACCGCTGACCCGGGCCTCGTTGGCCGGGTGGCCAGCGATCCCGTTGACCATCACGATCTCGCCGCCCTCGCCGACCTCATCGGCCAGCCACTCGGCCGAGATCTGGGCCCACTCGCCTTGATCGATCACGACGTTGGTGACGCTCTCGCTGGTCACCGCCTGGTCGACGGCGTAGATCAGCACACCTTCGGCGGCTGCTTCGTCGAACGCCGCGTTGAGGGCGTCCGGGGAGTTCGGGTTGATGATGATCGCGTCCACGCCGGCGTTGACCAGGTTGCGGATCTGCTCGATCTGACCCGCCTCGTCGACGTCGTCGTTCTCGATGATCAGGTCCTCGACCAGCCCCTGCTCCTGGTACTCCTCGAACGCCTCCTCGAGGTTGTCGATCATCTGGGTCCGCCACTCGCTGGCCGTGAACCCGTTGCTCACCCCGATCGTGAAGCCGCCGTCCGGCGCCGCGTCAGCGTCGGCGTCGTCGGTCTCCTCGTCGTCGGGTTCGTCGTCCACGTCCTCGGCGTCGTCGGTGTCGACGGGGTCGTCGTCGACGACCTCCTCGCCGTTGCCGCACGCCGCCACGACGAGCGACATCGCCATGACGAGCGCGAGCACCCCCTTACTGCGTACTCGGAACGATCGCATCGGTTCCTCCTCTCCCGCTCGCGCGGGACCTCCGGGCGGCATCACCGCCGCTGTTGGATCATCTCCGGATCGTCGGTCATGCCGGGGGCACCGCCCCTGGGACCGAACCGCGGCCATCCGCCGCGCGTTCGACGAGCTCGTCCACCGCCGCCGGAGCGAGGATCCGCTCCACGACCATGACGCTCGCGCCTCGCACCCCGGCACCGTCCCCGAGCTGCGCGGGGACCAAGCGCAGATGACGGGTCGCCAAGGGCAGTGAGCGCTGGTAGACGACCTCGCGGACGCCCGCGAGCAGTTGCTCGCGAGCGTTCGCCACGTCGCCACCGATCACGATCACCGAGGGGTTGAAGAAGTTGACCGCGGAGGCGATGACCTGACCGAGCACGCGTCCCGCCTCACGCACCGCCCTCGTCGCTTCGGAGTCGCCCGACAGCACCTCCCGGACCACCGCCCTGGCGGTCGGGGTGTCGTAGCCGGCCGCCGCGAGGCGATCAGCGACCGCCTGGCCGCTGGCCACCGCTTCGACGCAGCCGGTGTTGCCACAGGTGCAGATCGCCTCGTCGTAGCCATGGACCCGGACGTGGCCGAAGTCGCCGGCGGCCCCCTGCGCGCCGCGGTGCAGGTGACCCGAGACGACGATGCCGCACCCGATGCCGGTCCCGACCTTGATGAACAGCAGGTCGTCCACGCTGTGGCGCCAGTTCGTCCAGTACTCCCCCAGCGCCATGATGTTGACGTCGTTGTCCACCAGCACGGGGACGCCGTACTCCGAGAGGTGCTCCGGGATGGGGTAGCCGTCCCAGCCGGGCATGATCGGTGGCGAGACCGCTCGACCGGCGGCGTGTTCCACGGGGCCCGGGACGCCGATGCCGATGCCCCACAAGGGACGGTCACGTCCCACGGAGTCGAGCAGCGCCTCGAACCGGTCCTGCAGCCAGTCGAGGACGACACCGGGTCCGTCGGCGATGGAGCGGTCGGCTGGCTCCTCGGCCAGCACCGTGCCGGCGAGATCGGTCACCGCGACGCGGCCGTGGGTCGCACCGAGGTCAGCGACCAGCACGCGCCCCGCATCGTGGTTGAAGCGCACCCGTGCGGCCGGGCGGCCCCCGGTCGAGGCGGACGCGCCGTCCTCGACGATCAGTCCGGCGTCGAGGAGCGCGTCGATCCGCTGGGCGATCACCGACCGGGAGACCCCCGTGTACTCGACCAACCGGGGCCGGGTCACCGCGAGTCCCTCACGGATCAACCGCAGGAGTTGTCCCGGTGATCCTGGGACCACTCCCTCCGGCCACGCCACGATATTCGCCATGCCAAGAACATAAACCCCAGCACTTGTGTCGGTCAAGGACGAAAGTCATCGGGCTAGTAGATGGAAGTGCCCGGCTATCGCGCGATCGATGCACGGAAGCGCCGGTGCCACCCATCGGTCACCAGGGCGAGAGGACGCGACCGACGTCGGCCGACGCGGCCGAACCTGGCCACAGGCCATCACAGCGGGGCGCACGGGGTCGCCTCCGGCGTCTCGCCTGCGGGTCGCCTTCGGGTCGCGACGCCCTGACGCGGTTGTGCGCCCGGCTCACCAGACGGCGAGGTGGTCCTCCGCCACGCCGCTGAGGCTGACCTCGGTCGGCTCGGCGCCACCGAGCGGCAGCCGCCCCCGCCAGCGGCCGATCGGCTGCTGGTACTCGCTGACGATCGGTCCGACGTGCTCGCGCTTGACGCGGGCCCCGGCCGGGGACAGGTCGAGCTGTGCCCCCGGACCACGCAGGACCCACCCTGCCTCGGGGGATGCTTCATCGAGCGGATGGAGCGCCGTCACCTCGACGCGGTGCGGGGCACCGTCGATCCAGACGATGTCCTCGCCGGGGCCCTCACCGTTCATGCCCGTCGAGCTGTTGAGACCGACCCTGCGGCCGTCCGCGGCCAGCCCGGCACCGGCCGCCCAACGCCAGGTGGTTCGGCGGTCCTGCCGACCGGCCGTCCAATCCCGCCAACCACCGGCGTCGTCGTGGATACGCGCGGGTCGCTCACCGAGCGCCATCACCAGCTCCGCACGCGTCCCGGCCGCCTTCTCGGTCACGTTCCACCCACCCGCCGGTGTCGGGGTGGACAGCACGACCGGGGTGACGTCCTCGCTCGTGACGATCCGCGCGACCAACCGCCCCTGCTCGGTGGGAACGTCCAGTACCAGCCCGCCGCGGCCGTCGAGTTGGACCCTCGCACCCCGGTGCGACGCATGCGCACCGGCCGTCGGGACCGGCCCGACGCCGTTCGAGCCGGTCGCCGGTCCCCGTGCGTCCCAGGTGGCGGTCACACCGTCGATCGTCGCGAAGGCGAACGCCACCACCAGCGGCCCGAGCTGGGCGATGGCCGCCCCGACGACCGTGTCCCCACGACCAGCCGCGCTGTAGCACCACCGCCGCGCACGCCCGCGGCGCGGGCCGACCGCCAACGGGTCCTGCCGCAGCGCCCCGACGAACCGACCCGAGCGCAGCGCGCCGCGGCCGTCGACGATCGTCGCCGACGCCACCTCGCCGTCCACCGTCGGCGGTCCCACGCGGCGCTCCCTGCTCCGGCGACGTGTCCGCTCTGCAGTCTAGGACGGCGCTCAGAACAGGCGTGGGTTGAGCTCGTCCTCGCCACGCAGCGCGCCCAGGTCGACCTCAACCCAGCCGATCCCCCGCGACTCCGCGAGGACCCGTGCCTGCGGCTTGACGATCGTCGCCGCGAGCACCCCGCGTACCGGGGTCAGCAGCGGATCGCGACCCATCCGGTCGAGGTAGCGGGTGAGTTGCTCGACGCCGTCGATCTCACCGATCCGCTTGATCTCCACCGCGACCGCGCCCCCTGTCCCGTCCCGACAGAGCAGGTCCACCGGGCCGAGATCCGTGCGGAACTCCCGTTGGACGCACGTCAGCCCGTCCTCGAGGTGTCCCGGGTGGGCAGCCAGGAGCTCCTGGAGCTCGCGCTCGACGCCGTCGAGCGTCAGCCCTCGTTCGGTGTCGAGCTCGAACGACACGTCCTCGAGGACCTCCTCGAAGTCGATCGTCAGCCGCTCCCCCTTCGGGTTGGTGACGACCCAGCGCGGCCCCTCCTCGGTGATGGTGTTCGGGGCGTTCATCCAGTTCACCGGCTTGTAGGCGCCGACGTCGGCGTGGATCGCGACGCACCCGTCCGCCTTGACCATCACCAGGCGGACCGCCGACGTCAACGTCGACGACAGCCGACCGTCGTAGGTCGCGGAGCAGCGGGTCACGAGCAGGCGCATCGGCCGGACGCTACCACCGACCGGAAGGTTCCCACCGCTGCGGTAGGCTCGCGGGCCGAGCGCGCCCGCCCCTCGGCTGGCGCTGTCCCTCGTCGTCGCCCCACGGTACGCCACCGGCCTCGCTGTGCCGCCGTCGTGGTGGCGCATCAACCTCCTGGAGGGCTGCCGTGGCATTGCAGGTCGGCCTGGTCGGACTCCCGAACGTCGGCAAGTCGACGTTGTTCAACGCCGTCTCCCAGGCCGGCGCTGATGCGGCGAACTTCCCGTTCTGCACCATCGACCCCAACGTCGGTGTGGTGGGCGTCCCCGACCGCCGCCTCGACCGCCTCGGCGACCTCGCCAAGAGCGCCAAGGTGATCCCCACCTCGATCGAGTTCGTCGACATCGCTGGCCTGGTCGCCGGTGCAGCCCAGGGCGAAGGGCTCGGCAACCAGTTCCTCGCTCACATCCGCGAGGTCGACGCGATCTGTCACGTCGTTCGCTGCTTCGAGGACGACGATGTCGTCCACGTCTCCGGCGACGTCGACCCCGCCCGCGACGTCGAGGTGGTGACCACCGAGCTGGTCCTCAAGGACCTCGACACGGTGGAGAAGCGCCTGGAACGGGCCAGCCGATCCGCCAAGGGCGGCGAGCGCACCGCCGTCCGCGAACGCGACCAGGTGCTGGCGCTGCGCGACCACCTCGCCGAGGGCGAGGTGGCACGGACCTTCCCCGGCGAACTCGATCCTGCACTGGCCCGCGAACTCGCCCTGCTGACGGTCAAGCCCGTCCTCTACGCCGCCAACGTCGCGGAGCACGAGCTCCCGGAGGGCAACGAGCACGTCGCGACCGTCCGTGATCTCGCCGCCAGGGAGGGCGCCGAGGTCGTGGTCATCTCCGCACAGGTCGAGGCCGAGCTCGCGGAGCTCGATGGTGACGAACGCACGGAGTACCTCGACGATCTCGGGCTGGATCGATCCGGGCTCGAGCGGCTGATCGAGCGTGCTTACCAGCTGCTCGGACTGCTGACCTTCTTCACCGCTGGCCCCAAGGAGAGTCGCGCCTGGACCGTCCCCACCGGTTCGACCGCACCCCGCGCAGCGCGGGAGATCCACACCGACTTCGAACGAGGCTTCATCAAGGCCGAGGTCATCTCCTTCGACGACTACGACCGCCTCGGCTCCGAGGCCGCGGCCCGGGAGGCCGGTCGGTTGCGTATCGAGGGCAAGGAGTACATCGTGGCGGATGGCGACGTGATCCACTTCCGGTTCAACGTCTAGGCCCGCCCGCCGCCACGCCCCGCCCCGTCCGCACGACCCCGCCCGTCCGCACGACCCCAGCCAGGCCGCACGACCCCCGCCCCGCCACACGCCGCCACCCCTGCCCCGACGACCCCGAGGAGTACCGCCGATGACCCGCACCGAACCGATCACCCGGCTCGAGGTCGCGGCGTGCCCGACCCACCGCATGGACGTCAAGCACTACGCCGCGTACGAGGTCGGGTGCGCCTGCCTCAACGACGATCGACGCGCGGCCCTCGCTCGCCGGCTCGCCGCCGCCCGCGAGGAGGGAAACCCCCTCGCCGAGATGGCGGAGTGACCCGCCCACACGTCACCATGGGCACGAACCATCCGGCCGGCAGCTTCCCGGACCGCCGGCGCTGACGCGGCTTTCACCCACCCATCGAGGCGTATCGTGGCCAACAAGGGACTCGGCGGCCGCGTCCGGCGTGGGAGCCAACTCGCCCGGACCGGGCTGCGAGGCGCCTCCGGGTTCGCCGGGGATCGAGCCCGGCGCGTCGCGGGCCGGAGCGACGACCAACGCGCCCACGAACAGATGGCCGGGGACCTAGCCGAGGTCCTCGGCGAGATGAAGGGCGCCGCGATGAAGCTCGGCCAGCTGCTGAGCTTCGTCGACCTCGACCTGCCACCGGATGTCCGGTCGGTCTACCACGATGCGCTCGCCCAGCTGCGGGATGCCGCACCAGCGTTCGATCCGGACGCCATCGACGAGGTCATCCAGGAGGAGTACGGCGCCGGCCCGGAGTCGGTCTTCGCCTCGTTCGACCCGGAGCCGCTGGCCGCCGCGTCGATCGGTCAGGTCCACGCGGCCAAGCTCGCCGACGGCCGCGACGTCGTCGTCAAGGTGCAGTACCCCGGCGTCGCCGAGGCGGTCCGGGCTGATCTCCGCAACGCGACGCAGTTCGCGCCGCTCGCACGGTTCATCTCCCCCAATCAGGAGATCGAGCCGTTGCTGGAGGAGCTGCGCGAACGGATCGACGACGAACTGGACTACGAACGCGAGGCCCAGTACCAGCGGGCGTTCGCCAACCGCTACGACGGCCATCCGTTCGTCCACGTCCCCGACATCGTCGGCGACCTCTGCCGTCGTCGGGTCCTGGTCTCCGAGCGGGTCCACGGGCAACGGTTCAGCGACTTCTCCGCCCAGGCCGACCCAGCGCAGCGTCAGCGTGTCGGGGAGATCATCTTCCGCTACGCGTTCGGGTCGATCGGCCGCTTCCGACTGTTCAACGGTGATCCGCACCCGGGCAACTACCTCGTCGAGCCGGCGGGCACGGCCGCCGATGGCGGGGTCCGCGTCGCGTTCCTCGACTACGGCTCGGTCAAGATGTTCACCCGGGAGCGCTACGCCAGCATGCGCCAGATCGAGCGGGCCATGGCCAGCGCCGACCGCGAGACCGCGGTCGCCGCGCTGCGGGACGCCGGGTTCGTCCCTCCCAACGCCAGCGTCGACGAGGACACCGTCTACGAGTGGTTCCTGCTCTACACCAAAGCCGTGGTCGCCGAGCAGCCGTTCGAGTTCACCCCGGACTTCGCGGCGGAGGTCATCCGCTCCACGACCGACCCGCGCAGCCCGTACAGCGACGTGCTCCGGCAGCTCAACCTGCCGCCCGACTACCTGCTCCTCAACCGCATCCAGTGGGGCCTCAACTCGGTGCTCGGACAGCTACGCGCCCGCAACGACTGGCGCGCCATCCGTGACGAGTACGTCGATGAGGAGGCGCCGTCGGCGACGCCGTTGGGCGAACTGGATGCGGCCTGGTGGAACGAACGCAACCCGAGGGTCGAGCCGCCCGCCTGATCGCGAGCGA
Source organism: Nitriliruptoraceae bacterium (assembly GCA_007120485.1). Classification (GTDB taxonomy): domain Bacteria; phylum Actinomycetota; class Nitriliruptoria; order Nitriliruptorales; family Nitriliruptoraceae; genus SKTG01. Next base: position 2,159 of record SKNP01000160.1, on the reverse strand, counting down.
CCCGCCCGAGCGCGTTGGTCTACCGGTTGACGTCCTGGTAGATCTCGTCGATCACCGACTGGAACTTCTCGCCGACGACGTGTCGCTTGACCGACATCTTCTGGCTGAGTTCGTCCCCGACCTCGAAATCGACCGGGAGGATGCGGAAGGCGCGGACCGCCTCGGCCTTGGACACCGCTTGGTTCGCGTCGTCGACGGCCTCCTGCACGGCGGCCTGCAGGTCCTCGTCGTCGACGAGGTCCGCCACCGACTTGCCCGCCTTGTCGTTGGCTTCCGCCCACGCGGGGAAGGCTTCCGGGTCGATCGTCACCAGCGCGGCGATGAAGGGCTGGTTGTCACCGACCACCATCGCCTGGCTGATCAGCGGGTGCGCCCGCATCCGGTCCTCGAGGACCGTCGGCGCGACGTTCTTGCCGCCGGCGGTGACGATCAGTTCCTTCTTGCGGCCGGTGATCCGCAGGAAGCCCTCACCGTCGAGCTGCCCGAGGTCGCCGGTGTGGTACCACCCGTCGTCGTCGAGGACCTCCGCGGTCGCTTCCGGGTTGTTGTAGTAGCCCTGGAAGACGTGGCCGCCCTTGAGCAGGACCTCGCCGTCGTCGGCGATCCGCGCCGACGCACCAGGCACGGGCTTGCCCACCGTGCCGATCCGGTTGGCCGACGGCCGACCGATCGCCGCACCGGCGGTGGTCTCCGTCAGGCCGTAGCCCTCGAGGATCGTCACGCCGATGCCGTTGAAGAAGTGGCCGAGTCGCTCGCCGAGTGCGGCTCCACCGGAGACGGCGTACTCGACGTTGCCTCCCATCGCGGCCCGGAGCTTGCCGTAGACGAGCTTGTCGAAGATCGCGTGCTGGACCTTGGTGCCGATCCCGATCTTGCCGGCCTCCTGCTGGCGGGAGTAGTCCTCCGCCACCCGGGCGGCCTTGTCGAAGATCGCCCCCTTGCCGTCGTCGTGCGCCTTCTGCCGCGCGCCGTTGTAGACCTTCTCGAACACGCGCGGGACGGCGAGGAGGAAGTCCGGCTTGAAGATCCCGAGTTCCTCGACCAGCTGGGGGATGCCCGTCGAGAAGCCGAGCATCACGCCAGCACGCACGCAGGTGGTCTGGATCACGCGCGCGAAGATGTGAGCCAGGGGCAGGAACAGCAGCGTGCGCTTGCCCTCGGAGAAGAACTCCTTGGCCGCCTCCTGGACCTGCTCGGCGTCCCAGATGAAGTTGTAGTGGGTGATCACGCAGCCCTTGGGGCGGCCGGTGGTCCCGGAGGTGTAGACGATCGTGGCGACGTCGCTGCCATCCACCGAGCGGGCACGCGCGTCGACGTCGTCGTCGCTGATCGACGCCCCCTGCTGCTTGAGCTCCTCGATCCCGCCGTCCTCGATGACGAAACGGTGCTCGCAGCCGGGCATCTGGTCCTTGCGCTCGTCGAAGAGGGCCGTGAGTTCGGCGTTCTCCTGGACGATGGCCTTGACCGAGGCATCGGTGACGATCCACTCGATCTGCTCGGCCGAGGAGGTCTCGTAGATCGGGACGGTCACCCCGCCAGCGGCCCAGATGGCGAAGTCCAGGACGGTCCACTCCAGGCGGGTGCTCGAGTGCACCGCGACCTTGTCGTCCTTCTCGATCCCGATCGCCATCAGACCCTTGGCGACGGCACGGACCTCGTCGACGAACTGCTGCAACGTCCACTCGACGAACCGGTCACCCACCCGGTGCGCCAGGGCGGGACGGTCGGGCTTCTGGGCGACCGCCGTCCACAGCGCGTCGGTGAGGTTCTCGTCCCCCGCGACCTCGATCTCGCCCGGACTCGTGTACTCCTGCATCGAGGCACTCCCTCTCACGATGGTTCGTCGATGACCGACTCCCCCAGCCCGCGGCCCGGGGCTCCGAACGCCGCGTCATGCTTCCCAGTCACGGCTCGTACTACATCGCCGCACCCCGCAGCCTACCAACGACCCGGGCATCCGCCCCCGGCGTCGGTAGGGCGCAACGCCCCGGAGATCGAGGGCCAAGGACGCTGGCGGGCGTCACCTCGGACCGCTGGTGCGGACACCGTGCTCGATGGGGTCGGTGAGGCGGCGTCCGGTCCTCGCACCACGAGCCTGCTCGGCCGTGTCCGATCGCCCACCGTGCGTAGGCTGGCGCCGGAGATCCGCACCCACCGCC
>SKNP01000345.1 GCA_007120485.1 Nitriliruptoraceae bacterium | reverse complement strand
TCCGGAAGTACAGACCGTTGTAGTCACCGTCGGTGAACGTCGGCGCGGTGTTCGATCCCGAGCACTGGAGCACGCCCGCGTCGGTCACCGCATCCACGAACGCCAACGACATACCGGACGCCGCAGCCCCCAGGATCGCGTCGACCCCGTCGTTGATGTGCTGCTGGGCGGCCTCCGACGCCAGCGTGGTGTCACCGGCCTCGTCGCCCGACGCCAGCGTGACCTCTTCGCCGAGGACCCCGCCGGCGTCGTTCATGTCCTGCACGGCCAGGTTCGCAGCCTCGATCTGCGGGGGCCCGAGGAACGCCAGGTCGCCGGACTCCGGCAACACGTAGCCGAGGTTCAACGCGCTGTCGTCGCCTTCAGCGGCTTCCTCGTCCTCTTCGGGCTCTTCCTCCGGCTCTTCCTCCGGCTCATCTTCCTCGGGCTCTTCCTCTTCGACCTCTTCCTCGTCCTCCTCGACGAGTTCATCGGCCTCCTCGCCGTTACAGGCGGCGGCCAACATCGCTAGGGCCGTCACGGCAGCGAACTGCCGGACCCACATCTTCCGTGCCATCGACGCACTCCCTCTTCGATGATGCTCGGCATCTACCGCGGGTCAGGGCGCTCGCGCCACCGCACCGCGGTCGCGACGAGTGGTCGCGACGGTCGTGCAAGCTACTACAGGCGTCGCAGGGTGGCGAGAGCATCGGCTCGGTGGCCGCACGGTGGGCTGCCTACGCTGCTCCCTCTCGACCGGAGGCCCGCCATGCCCGAGCAGATCATCACCGACGTCGCGGTCGTCGGTGCCGGTGTCCACGGTGCCAGCATCACCATGCACCTGGCGGCCAGCAGCGTCGACGTGACGCTGCTGGAACGCCACGAGCCGGCCGGAGGGCCCACGGGCCGGTCGAGCGCGGCGTGCCGCGCCTACTACACCGACCCGTTCCTGGCCCGGGTCGCCCGCGAAGCTGTCGACGCCTTCGCGTCCTTCGGGGAGCTCACGGGGGGACGCGACGCCGGCTTCCACCGCACCGGCGGCTTGTTCCTGCACAGCGCCGAGGAAGCCGCCGAGGTGGAGGCCACCGTCGCCGCCCTGCAACGGATCGGGACCCGCACCGACCTGCTCAGCCAGGAGGAGGCGCGGACGCGCTTCCCGCGGTTCGACCTCGACGACGTCCGCGTCGCCGCGTGGGAGCACGATGCCGGCTACGCCGATCCGGTCCTGACCACCACCGGGATGGTCGAGCGAGCCCGCGAGCTCGGAGCCCGGCTCCTCCAACGGTCGGAGGTCACCCGGCTGTCGCTGGCTACCGGGGACCGGTCGGTCGAGCTCGGCCTCGCTGACGGCCGGCACGTCAGCGCTGGCCAGGTCGTCCTGGCGACGGGACCATGGACCGCCGCGCTGGCTGCACAGCTCGGGATCGAGCTCCCGCTCACGGTCGAGCGCCACATCGTCGCTGACGTGCGCTGGGGTGATGCACCACCCTTCGAGCACGTCTTCGCCGACATCCAACAGGGCTACTACGCCAAGCCGGAGCCGTCGGGAGGCTTCCTGCTCGGGCCGTTGACGCCGGAGCCACCGATCGAGGATCCGGACCGGTTCGACGAGCGCATCCACGACGACGAACTGACCGAGCTCACCGGCCGGGCCGTGCGTCGCGTCCCCGACCTGTCGATGGCCCAGCCGCGCGGCGGGTGGGCGAGCCTGTACGACGTGAGTCCGGACTGGCAGCCGGTGATCGGGGAGATCGCCCCGGGCGTGTTCGTCGATGCCGGGACCAGCGGCCACGGGTTCAAGCTCGCTCCGGCGATCGGACGACACGTGGCCGATCTGGTGCTCGGCGACCCGGATCCGGAGCTGGCGGCGTTCGGGCCCCAGCGGTTCGAGGACGGTCACACCCGCGCGGGCGGTTACGGCGAGGCGCGCATCCTCGGGTGAGGCGCACTGGGCGAGGCGCGCGGCAGCGCCCGCGCGCATGCTGCGGGCCCCGCCGAAGCGGGGCCCGCAGCCGTACCTGTTGCGTGGGACCGAGCGGTCTAGAAGCTCGAGACGACGACGTCCGTCGTGGACACCGCACCCTCGCCGTCGACCTCCCAGACCTCGTACGAGCCGGACTCCGGCTCGCCGTTGCCGGTGTCGGTGCTGGTCAGCACCACACCCGACGCGGTCTGGTAGGCGACCGACTCACCATCGGCGATCAGATCCCGGCACTCCTCGAACGAGGAGCACTCGGTGTCACCAGCGGTGACCTCGATCATGTTCTCCGCGATGTCCTCCGCCGCGGTCGACCCAGCCATCTCGGCCGCCAGACCGATCAGGATGCCGCAGTCGTAGACCTCGGCGGCGAACGTGGTGTCGTCGAGCCCGGTCTCCTCCTGGTAGCGGTCCAGGAACTCCGTGGACACATCGGCACCACCGGGGGAGGTGCCACGCAGGCCTTCGATCACGCTGGGGTCACCCGGGTCGACCAGCTCGGCGAGGTCACCCGACGCGACACCGTCGGCGCCGTAGGTCGGGAT
>SKNP01000069.1 GCA_007120485.1 Nitriliruptoraceae bacterium | reverse complement strand
TTCGGGTTCACCGGCACCTACCAGGGCATGCGGGTCTCCGCGCTGGGGACCGGGATGGGGATCCCGTCGGCGTCGATCTACGCCACGGAACTGGTGACGCAGTACGGCGCGAAGCGGCTCGTGCGCGTCGGGTCGTGTGGCTCGGTCCAGGAGGACGTCCGGATGCGCGACGTGGTGCTCGGTGCGGGGGCCTGCACCGACTCCGGCGTGAACCGCGCGCGCTACGGCGGCATGGACTTCGCCGCGATCGCCGACTTCGGTCTGCTGCGCGCCGCTGCGGATGCGGCGGCGGCTCGTGACATCCACGCACATGTCGGCAACATCCACAGCGGCGACCTGTTCTACGACCCCCGCGAGGAGATGACCCCGACCATGACCGCCATGGGGGTCCTCGCGGTCGAGATGGAGGCCGCTGGGCTGTACGGCGTCGCGGCCGAACACGGTGCGCGGGCGCTGACGATCCTGACCGTCAGCGACCACCTGCTGCGGGGCGAGCACGCCAGCCCGGAGGATCGCCAGACGACCTTCGACGAGATGATCGACGTCGCCCTCGACGGCCTGCTGCGCGACGCTGCCAGCTGACGTCCCGACCAGGTCACGCGGGTCGACCGGCCGAGTCGACCGGCCGGAGCGCCCGGCGATGTCACGCGTCGACGGCCGTGGCGGTGACCGGTCGCGGCAGGCCGCCGGCCTTGCCGTTGCGTTCCGCGAGCAGCCCCGCGAGGATCGAGCAGGCGATCTCCGCCGGCGTCCTCGACCCGATGTCCAACCCGATCGGGCGCTGCACGGTCGCGATCAGCTCAGCCGGTACACCCTCGTCGGCGAGCGCCGCTTCGTGGGGGCCGGCGTGGCGGGGGGAGCCGATGATGCCGATCGAGCGGGGTCGGGCCCGGACCAGGGGCGCCATGGTCGGGCCGAGGTCGCCCCGGTGGTGGTCGGTGACCACCACGTCCACGCTCGCGGTCACCTCGACGTCGTCGACAGCGTGGACGATGCGGCTGGCCGCTTCGGGGTGGGAGCTGCTCACGATCGCGGGGTCCGGCTCGAACAGGGTGGTGTCGAAGCCGAGTTCCTGCCCCCACGCGGCGAGGTAGCGTCCAAGCGGCGTGGCGTAGACCACGACGAGGGCACGGTCGGCGGTGTCCGGACCGGGACGGTCCCCGTGTGCCGTGCTGCAGGTCGGGTCGTGTCCGGCGGCGCCGTCCGGTGCGGTCATGTGCATCCCTCCACGCGAGCTACCGTCGCGCTGCGAAGGGTACGGCCGGCCCGCCGGCGTTGGAAGGTCGTGGGAGGAACGCGTGGAGACGGACCGCACCGACAACCCAGCGACGACCCGACCCGCCGACGTGCCGAGCCTCGTCCGCGCGCTGGAGGAACACGGCTACCTCGCCGACCGGGGGCTGGCCACGGCCGCTCATCTGGCGGCCACGCTCGACCGTCCCCTGTTGCTCGAAGGCGACGCTGGCGTCGGCAAGACCGAACTGGCGAAGGTGCTCGCGGAGGTCCATGGCGCGGAGCTGATCCGCCTGCAGTGCCACGAGGGGCTCGACCGTTCGCAGGCGCTGTACGCGTGGGACCACCCCCGCCAACTGCTGCACCTGCGGGCGCTCGAAGCCTCAGGGGAACGCCCCGCCGATCACGAGGCCGAGCTGTACTCCGAACGGTTCCTGCTCGCTCGACCGATGCTGCAGGCGCTGCGGGCCGGAGGCTCGGCGGTGCTGCTCGTCGACGAGATCGACCGCGCCGACGACGAGTTCGAAGCGTTCCTGCTCGAGGTGCTCAGCGATTTCCAGGTGTCCATCCCGGAGCTGGGCACGATCGTCGCGCAGACGCCGCCGACCGTCCTGCTGACCTCCAACCGGACCCGGGAGCTGTCCGACGCCCTGAAGCGACGCTGCCTGTACCACTGGATCGACCACCCCGACGTGGAGCGCGAGACGGCGATCGTGCGCTTGCGCGCTCCGGACGTCCCCGCCGACGTCGCACGTCGCGTCGCCGGCGTGGTCGCCAAGCTGCGTGACCTCGGGCTGTACAAGCCGCCCGGGGTCGCGGAGACGATCGACTGGGCCCGGGTCGTCGCCGCCGCGGACGACGGTGGACTCGACCGTGACACCGTCATCGACACCCTCGGTGTGGTCATCAAGGATCACGATGACCTGGTCGCGGTCCGCGACGCCGTCGACGAGCTGCTGGCCTCGTGACCACCGGTGACGATCCGGGCAGCGCGGCGGCGATCGGGCCGGCCGACGGTCCCGAGGGGGTCGTCGCGCTCGCCGACGCGCTGCGGCGCCACGGGGTCGCGATCGGCACAGGGCAGGTGGTGACCTGCCAGCGGGCCGTCGGCACGCTCGGGGACGAGCTCGCTGACCGCTACTGGGCCGGTCGAACGACGCTGATCAGCGATCCGGCCGACCTGAGCGTGTTCGACCAGGTCTTCCGCGCGATGGCTGCGGCCGCCTTCGAGGAGGGGCCGTTGCCGGTCCCACCGCCAACGCAGCCGCCGGCGGAGACCCCCGCGGCATCCGACCGCGGGGGAGGGGCGCCGGGCGACGACGGTGACCAAGTCGTCGCCGGCATGGTCGCTGCCGAACGGGAGCGGCTCCGGCACCGTCGCTTCGACCGTGCGAGCGAGGAGGAACTGGCCGCGATCGGCGCGGTGCTGCAGCGGCTGCCGATCGCGGTCCCGCGTCGCCGATCACGACGGACCCGTGCTGGTCGGCGCGGTGAGCTCGACCTCGGACGCACGCTGGAGCGTGCCCTGACCACCGACGGCGAACTGGTGCACCGGGCCTGGCAGCAACGTCGAACGACGCCACGTCGGTTGGTGATCCTGTTGGACATCTCCGGGTCGATGGCGGCCCACGCTCGCGCGTCGTTGCGGTTCGCGGTGGCCGCGCGCCGCGCGGCCGATCGTGATGCGGCGCAGCGGGTGGAGGTGTTCGCGTTCGGTACCCGGCTCACGCGCCTCTCGGACCACCTCGCCGCCCGTGACCCGGACGAGGCGATCGCCGCCGCCGCGGAGCGGGTCGTCGACTGGGACGGGGGGACCCGGATCGGTGACAGCCTGGACGAGTTGGTCCGCGTGTGGGCACGTCGGGGGGTGCTGCGAGGCGCGGTGGCGGTGGTCTGCTCCGACGGCCTCGAACGTGGCGACGCGGCCGCCTTGGAGCAGGCGGTGGCGCGGTTGCGTCGCCAGGTGCACCGGTTGGTGTGGGTCAACCCCCTCGCCGGCGACGACCGCTACGAGCCGACCCAGCGGGGGATGGCGGCCGCCTTGCCCTACGTGGATGCCTTCCTCCCCGGCCACGACCTGGCCAGCCTGGAGGAGCTCAGCGACGTGCTCGCGTCGCTGCGGTGACCGTCTGGTCGGATGCGGGCGGCGTCCCGACCAGCGAGGATGGGAGGGATGGGCCCGTCTCCGCAGCGCCGGGCCAGTCACGGGACGATGCAGCCACGTGGCGGTGCAGCGACGGGAGGTGCGGCGGTGTCCATCATCGAGGTCGTCGGGCTCCACAAGCGCTACGGCGACACCGTCGCGGTGGACGAGGTGTCGTTGACCGTCGGCGCCGGGGAGATCTTCGGGATCCTCGGACCCAACGGGGCGGGCAAGACCACCACCGTCGAGTGCCTGCTGGGGCTGCGGCGGCCCGACCGAGGTCAGATCCGGGTCCTGGGGCTCGACCCGCAGGTCGACGGAGCCCGGCTTCGTGAGCAGGTCGGTGCCCAACTGCAGGAGAGCCGGCTGCCGGATGGCCTGCGCACGGCGGAGGCGCTCGAGCTGTACGCCTCGTTCTACGCGTCCCCTGCGGACCCGCAGCAACTCCTGCACGACCTCGGGCTCACCGACAAGGCGAGGACCGCCTTCGGGGACCTGTCCGGCGGTCAGCAGCAACGGCTGTCGATCGCGCTGGCCCTGGTCGGTGACCCGAAGGTCGCCGTGCTCGACGAGTTGACCACCGGCCTGGACCCTCGGGCTCGCCGCGACACCTGGCAGCTGATCGAACAGGTCCGGGCCTCCGGGGTGACGGTCCTGCTGGTCACCCACTTCATGGACGAGGCCGAACGGCTCTGCGACCGACTCGCCATCATCGACCATGGTCGGGTCGTGGCCACCGACCGCCCGGCGGCGCTCATCGACCGGGTCGACGTCGGGGCCACCTTGCGGATCCGTACCGCCCCCGCGATCGATCCAGCCGCCCTCGTCGGACTGCCCGAGGTGGACGAGGTGACCACCGAGGGGGAGGTACTCCTCGTGCGCGGACAGGATGATCTGCTGCACGCGGTCAGCGCGCGGGTCCATGCCCTCGGTGCGGTCGCCGTCACCGCCCGGCTCGGCCAGGCCACGTTGGAGGACGCGTTCGTCGCGCTCACCGGGCGGGATGAGGTCCCGGGCGAGCTGCGCGCCGACGAAGGGGACGGCGAGGTGGTGGCGTGAACCGCCTGATGAAGCTGACCGTCACGGAGGCGACGCTGCTGCGGCGGGACGTCGTGGCGATCGTGCTGCCGTTCGCTTTGCCGCTGGCGCTGCTCGTGGGCTTCGGCAGCGCCGCGGACTTCCGCGTGTCCGACCCGGACCTCGGTGGGCTGTCCGCGTTCGACGTGTTCATCGTGCCGGTCGCGCTGGTGTTGGTGATCGCCCTGCTGGCGATCCAGGTCCTGCCGGTGACCCTGTCGACCTACCGTGAGCGCGGGGTGCTGCGTCGGCTCGCCACGACCCCGCTGCACCCGTCGTCGGTGCTGCTCGCGCAGCTGCTGGTCCACGTCGGGGTCCTGGTGGCCAGCCTCGGGCTGACCGCGATCGTCGCGGGTGTCGCCTTCGGGGTGAGCGCACCACGACAGCTCGGGTGGGTGGTGGCGGTGCTCGCGGCCGGAACGCTGGCGCTGTACTCGCTCGGGATGGCCATCGCCGCGCTCGCGCCGAAGGCCAGTACCGCCACCGCCTACGGGATGGCGCTGTTCTTCCCCCAGCTGCTGCTCGGTGGGTTGATGGTGCCGGCGGAGCTCCTGCCGACCGTCCTGGCCCGCACCGGTGAGTTCACCCCCGTCGGTGCCACGATGAACGCGCTGCAGGGCGCCTGGACGGGGTCGGGGGTGGAGCCGCTCCACCTCGTCGTCCTGGTGGCCTGGGCGGCCGTGACGCTCACGATCGCGGTGACCCGGTTCCGGTGGGACTAGCCGCGTTGACGGGCTCACCGTCGCGGGCGGTCGCGGCGATCTCGCCGAGCCAGCGGCGGTACTCGATGGAGACGCGGTCGACGCCCCTTACGTGGAGTTCTGCGGCGAGGTCGATCGGCAGCTCCTCGGGTCGCTGCGCCTCCACCACCCTGCGGTCCTGTTCGAGGACGACCTCCTGGAAGCCCACGTACTCGTCGTCCTTGGACGGATCGAGGTCGTAGTTGCGAGCACAGAAGCTGAACGACCGGCACGTGTCCCGCGTCGTCGGGGACGAGGCCACGAAGAGCACGAAGTGGTGGGCGTCCGGCAGCGGCTGGTTGAGGTACGCGGTGAACGGCATCGTCAGCACGTAGTCGGTGGGGTCGCGCTGGATCGTCTCCGCGTCCGGGTCGTCGGCCTTCAGCGGGTTGGCCGGCTCCTCCAGGCCCAGCGCGAACCGCAGACTCGTGGCGTCGCGCACCACCTCGTGGTCGGGGATCTCCGGTCGGTCCGGGTCGCCGAGCACACCTCGGTGCACGAACGGGAAGTGGGAGAAGTCGACGAAGTTCTCGACCCGGCGGGCCGCGCTGGACGCCCAGTCGTAGGTCGGGATGCGCACCTTGCGGTAAGCCGGATCGTCGGCCTCCGGGAACGTGGGCAGCGGCATCGCCGGATCGTCGTCGAGGCAGACCCAGATCAGTCCGGCATGCTCCGCCGTTCGGTAGCGATCGACCCGTGCCTTCGCCGGGATCGTCGACCCGTGCCGGGCCGGGATCCGCGTACACCGACCGGACGCGTCGTAGGTCCACCCGTGGTAGGCGCACCGCAGCTGGTCATCGACGACCTCGCCCAGCGACAACGGGGTCCCGCGGTGGATGCACAGATCGTGCATCGCGACCGGCTCTCCGTCGAGCCGAACCAGGACCAGCGGTTCCTCCAGCAGCGTCGCCGCGACCGGGTCGGCCCCGAGGTCGTCAGCGAAGGCGACCGGGTGCCAGTACCGCCGCAGCGCGACGAACAGCGCATCCTCGCCGACGGCGTCCAGCGGGATCGAGGTGGCCATCTAGACGAGCTCCCGTGCTCGGCGTCGCAGGTCGGCGTGCAGCCCGTCGAACGGATCCGGGCCCGGCACGAACCGTTTGGCGACCTTGACCGTGGCCGTGTAGTTGGGGTCGACGACGTTGGCCAACGGTGCCCGCACCGTCTGCGACAGCAGCTGGTAGGCATCCATCTCGTCCAGCCCCGACAGCTGCTGCACCCACCGGGTGAGGTCGAGCTGTGCGATCCGCCACGCGTCCTCCAACGGGCGTGCCGATCCGAACGAGAGCAGGTCGTCGTCGGTCTCCAGCCGCGGCCACGGCGGTGCGCCGCCCTCGATCAGCTCCACCAGCACGGTCGACTCCATCGGCCCTTCGACCGCGGTGCCGCAGGCCTCACCCTCGCCCTGGCGGTAGTGCCCGTCACCCAACGAGAACCGGGCACCATCGACGTTCACGCCCAGGTACAGGGTGGTGCCGGCCCGGACCTCCGGTGAGTCGAGGTTGCCGCCATGGGTGTCGGGAACGAGCGAACTGCGTGCCTCCCCACCGCCCGGCGCCACCCCGATCGTGCCGAGCATCGGTGCGAGCGGGAGCGTCACCGCGACGCCGCCGCGTTGCGCCTCGAACCGCACCGTCCCCTGCTGCGCATCCACCTCGTAGATCCAGGTGGCCTCCGGCAGGGGCGGGTGGAGCATCGCGGTGCGGTCGGTGGCGCTCAGCCCACCGAACAGCGGCACGGTCGTCGACACCCCGTAGCTGCGCGCCGGGGTGAGGTCGACGAGGTGGAGGACCAGGGTGTCGCCGGGGCGCGCACCTTCGACGTGGAAGGGCCCGGTCTGCGGGTTGACGTACCGTAGGTCCACTCGCTCGCTGACCCGGTCCTCGGACGAGCGCAGCTGGCCGTTGAACGCGTCCTGCGACCACAGCTTCAGTACGTCGCCGGGTCGGACGGAACGGAGCGGTTCGACCCCGCCGAAGGTGTAGGCGAGGTCCTCCGGTCCCGGGCGGAACTCCACGACGTCCATGCGGGCTCCCCTGACGGATGGGGGAGGGGAGCGCTCGCGCTGGGTCGGCGCTCCCCTCCGTGGTGGGACCTGGGGTCAGCGCAGCATCTGGGTGAGGCCGCGCTTGAGGAACCGGCCATGTCCGGCGCGGCCGACGAACGACTCCCCGTCGATCACCTTGCTGCCACGTGACCACACCGCGGCCACGCCGCCGCTCATCTCGAACCCTTCCCAGGCGGAGTAGTCGATGTTCATGTGGTGGGTGTCGACCCCGAGCGTGTGCTTGCTGTTCGGGTCGTAGAGCACGACGTCCGCGTCCGAGCCGGCCGCGATGACGCCCTTCTGCGGGTAGAGCCCGAACATCCTCGCCGGGGTGGTCGAGCAGGTCTCCACCCATCGGGCCAACGACAGCTCACCGGTGACCACGCCCTGGTGGATCAGGTCCATGCGGTGCTCCACCCCGCCCATGCCGTTGGGGATCGCCCGGAAGTCGTCCTTGCCGAGCTCCTTCTGGTCCTTCATGCAGAACGGGCAGTGGTCGGTGGCCACCATCGTCAGATCGTCGGTCCGCAGCCCACGCCACAGATCCGACTGGTGGCTGGCGTGCTTGGTGCGCAGCGGCGGCGACGCCACGTAGCCGGCCCCCTGGAAGCCCGGCGCGCCCATGTGGTCCTCCAGCGTCAGGTAGAGGTACTGCGGGCAGGTCTCCGCGAACACGTTGTGGCCAGCGTCACGAGCAGCCGCGACCTCCGCCAGCGCCTCGCTGGCGGACAGGTGCACGAAGTACACCGGCGCACCGGCGACCAGCGCGAGCTGGATCGCGCGGTGGGTGGCTTCGCCCTCGAGACGCGACGGGCGGGTGATGCCGTGGTGGACCGGGTCGGTCTCGCCACGTGCGGCGGCCTGTTCGACCAGCACGTCGATCGCGATGCCGTTCTCCGCATGCATGTTGATCAGCGCGCCGTTGTCGGCGGCGCGCTGCATCGCTCGCAGGATCTGCCCGTCGTCGGAGTAGAACACCCCGGGGTAGGCCATGAACAGCTTGAAGCTGGTGATGCCCTCGTCGACGAGGACGTCCATCTCCTTGAGCGCCTGATCGTCCACCCCGCCGAGGATCATGTGGAAGCTGTAGTCGATGGCGCAGTCGCCCTCGGCCTTCTCGAACCAGGTCTCCAGCGACGGGCGGACCTGCTCGCCCGTCTTCTGGATCGCGAAGTCGATGATGGTCGTGGTGCCGCCGTGCGCGGCGGCCTTCGTCCCGGTCTCGAACGTGTCCGAGGAGTAGGTGCCGCCGAACGGCATCTCCATGTGGGTGTGGGCGTCGATGCCGCCGGGCAGCACGTACTTGCCGGTCGCGTCCACCACCTCGTCGGCGTCGAGTCCGGAGAGCAGGTCGCTGCCCGGATCGACGACCGCGGCGATGCGTTCGCCGTCGAGCAGGACGTCCTGCTGGTGTGGGCCGGTGGCGTGGATGACCGTCCCGCCGGTGATCAGGGTTCGCATGGTCGTCGACCTCCTCGCGTCGGTGGGCTCAGGCCTCGGTCAGCGGGCCGTACATGTCCGGCCGCCGATCGCGGTAGAACTGCCATTGCGCGCGGACCTCCTCGATCGCGCCGAGGTCGAGGTCGCGGACCAAGAGTTCTTCGTCGGTGTCGGACGCCGTGCCGTCCACGAACTGCCCGCGAGGGTCGGCGAAGTAGGAGGTCCCGTAGAAGTCGTTGTCACCGAGGGGCTCGACCCCGACCCGGTTGATCGCGGCGACGTAGTACATGTTCGCGGCCGCGGCCGAGGTCTGTTCGAGCTGCCAGAGGTAGGCCGACAGCCCGCGGTGGGTCGCCGACGGGTTGAACACGATCTCCGCACCTGCCAGACCCAGCGCGCGCCAGCCCTCGGGGAAGTGGCGGTCGTAACAGATGTAGACGCCGATCCGTCCGACGGCGGTGTCGAACACCGGGTAGCCGAGGTTGCCGGGACGGAAGTAGAACTTCTCCCAGAAGCCCTTGACCTGCGGGATGTGGGTCTTGCGGTACTTGCCCAGGTAGGTGCCGTCGGCGTCGATCACCGCGGCGGTGTTGTAGAGGACCCCTGGTTGCTCCTGCTCGTAGAGGGGCAGGATCAGCACCATGCCGAGCTCGGCCGCCAGGGCCTTGAAGCGCTGCGTGGTCGGCCCGTCGGGGATCGCCTCCGCGTAGCTGAAGTGCTCGGTGTCCTGGACCTGGCAGAAGTACGGTCCGTGGAACAGCTCCTGGAAACACATCACCTGCGCACCATCGGCCGCCGCGGCGCGAGCCAGCCGCTCGTGCTCGTCGACCATCGATGCCTGGTCCCCCGTCCACTTGGTCTGACTGATCGCGGCTCGGACCGTCCGCCCCATGTTCCCACTCCTCTCGTCTCGTGACGACCGAGGCGCCGATGGCGGCCCTCGGGTCGTGCTCCCCCCACCGGCTCGCACGCTAGAGCGCCGGGGTGCACGGTGTCGACCCTCGGCTCAGCCTGGTCTCGTGCGTGGACCGGCCGGCTCCGCGCCGGGGAGGGGCCGGCTCAGCGCTAGGCTCCCACGCGTCCCGACAGA
>SKNP01000123.1 GCA_007120485.1 Nitriliruptoraceae bacterium | reverse complement strand
TGGAGCGGCTGGCTGCGGACCGGCCGGTGCGCTTCGTCCAGCACGGTCCGACGATCGACACGTTGCGCCGGCGCGGATGGGACCAACGGCTCGCCAAGGCCGGGGTGGAGCTCACCGGCCTGGCGACCCACGGCGAGTTCGTGGCGATGCTGGCGGCCGCCCCGTTCGTGATCACCGACGGCGGCTCGATCCAGGAGGAATGCGCGCTGCTGGGCACGCCGACGCTGTTGTGGCGGGCCGCCACCGAGCGCCCCGACGGCGTCGGCGCCAACGTGGTCGTCAGCGGCTACGACCCGGCCCGCATCGACCGGTTCCTGGCCGACCCGGAGGCCCATCGGGCGCCCGCAGCTGGCACCGACGCCACCCCGTCGCAGCTGGTGCTCGACGAGTTGGCTCGCTACCGCTGACGGCGGAGGCGAGAAGGCCAGCTACCAGCGGGTGTACGTCCGCGCCGCCAGACGCGCCGTCGTCCCACGCCCTCGTCCCAGGCACCTTGACCCGCTAAACTTCGCCTCACTAAACTCTAGTGGACCAAAGTTTATATGGCGGGGTCCGTGCCCCGTGAGGTGCCCATGGAGTTCGTCGGTCGGCGCCGCTCGTTGGCTCGTCTGGATGACGAGCTCGACCGCGTGGGTCCCGGTCGCTCCCGGCTGGTCACCGTTCGGGGCCGTCGGCAGGTCGGCAAGTCGCGGCTGGTCACCGAATGGTTGACCTCGCGCGGGCTTCCTCACGTCTACTACCAGGCGTTGGGCCGGCCGCTACCGGCGGAGCTGGACGCGTTCGCTGCGGCCGTCGCCAGGTCCAACGTCGGGTCGCTGGCCGAGGTCGCAAGCGGGGTCACCTGGCGTTCCTGGGAAGCCGCGTTGGCCGCCTTCGCGACGGCGGATGATGGAGACGGGCCGCCGGTCCTGGTGATCGACGAGGTGCCGTACCTGACCGGAGGTGACGACCGGTTCGAAGCGACCCTCCAGGCCGCCTGGGATGGCCGGCTGGAGCGGGCCGGCATCCTGGTCGTGCTCATCGGTTCGGACCTGGCGACGATGGATGCGCTCGGCTCCTACGGTCGCCCGCTCTACCAGCGCGTGGACCGCCAGTTGCGCATCGACCCGCTCGACCCTGCCGAGGTCGGCGGGCTCCTGCAGGTCGACGCCACCGAAGCGATCGACACCTACCTGCTGACCGGCGGTTTCCCTCGGATCGTCGCCGAACGGTCGTTGCATGGGACGACGGCGGGTTTCCTCGACGCCGCGTGCCGGGACGAGTCGCACCCGCTGGTCTACGCCGGCCGACAGATCCTCGACGCTGAGCTGCGTCCGGAGCTCTCGGCCCGGCAGGTGCTCGCGGCCATCGGCGCGGGTGAACGGGCCTACAACGCGATCGCGACCCGGGCCGGGGTGACCGCGAGCACGCTGTCGACGGCGCTCGAGCGGCTGGGCGGGAAGCGGATCGTCGCCGCCGACGACCCGCTGGCGGCGCGTCGTATCGGCAAGCGGACCCGCTACCGCATCGAGGACCCCTACCTGCGGTTCTGGCTCCGGTTCCTGGCTGACCGTGTCGGTGACATCGAACGCGGACGCGGCGACCTGGTCGCGGCCGACATCCGAGCGTCCTGGGACAGCTACGCGGGTGTCGCGGTGGAACCCGTCGTGCGATGGGGGATCGAACGCCGGCTCCCCGACACGCGGTTCGGCGGGGCACGGCGGGTCGGTGGCTTCTGGTCGCGCAACCACGACGTCGAGGTGGATCTGGTCGGGGTCGATGCCGGGGACCCGGTCGCCTCGATCGAGTTCGTCGGTTCCATCAAGTGGCGGACGCAGGCACGCTTCGGCCAGGACGACGCGGTGGCCTTACGCGCTGCGGCATCGACGGTCCCGGGAGCCGGTGCGTCGACCCCGACGGTGGCGGTGTCCCGGACCGGGATCGATGGCCGGGTGGACGTGGACGTGGCCATGACGCCGGAGGATCTGCTCGGCGCCTGGGTGGCCTGAGCGCCGGCTGCGGGGCGCACGTCCGCACCGCGTCGCGGGTTCCGTGCCGTCCGTGCGACGGTCCGCCCGAGCGTCGAGCGCCCGACCAATCCACCTCGATGTCGCCGAGGTCGATGCTTGCATGAAGGCGGCCGGGCCGGGTGGCTACGCTCGCTGAGCTGCGAACCACCGGAGCCTCGACGTCCAGAGGGGGCGGCGCGGGAAGTACCGCGCCGGATGCACGGTCGGCGGCCCACCACCGGGGTGGCTCGACCCGTCCGACGTCCGTGACCAGACCGCTCCCGAGCCGGCGCCGGCGCGCAGCACCGCGACGACGGAAGTCTGCAGCACGGGAGGGTCTGTGATCCAGGTCTCGACGTCCATGCGCCAGCTGCTGGTCGCATCCGTAGCCACGCTGGCGATGGTGGCGATGCTGGTTCCCCGCGTCTCGCTCGCCGATGACGCTGACGCCACCGGCGACACCGACGACACCGACGGCGCCGTCGCCACGGCCACGGCGCCGGACGACGCGCCCGACGAGCTGGAC
>SKNP01000521.1 GCA_007120485.1 Nitriliruptoraceae bacterium | reverse complement strand
CGACGAGGAGGTCGCCCGTCTGCACCTGGAGAAGATCGGCGCCCACCTGACCGAGCTGTCCCCGGAGCAGGCCCGCTACCTGGCGATCGAGCCGACCGGGCCGTACAAGGACGACGCCTACAGGTACTGACCACCGATAGCCGACGGCCCGACTGCGGTCGTCCGCCGGACGCGCAACTCGGGTCGTCCACCGGACGCCGGGTCGGGCTCGTCCGGCCGTCGTCGTCGGCCCGACCCCGAGCTGGGCGTTTCGCTCGTGGCTCAGGTGCTCTACCGTGGCTGCTGTGATGCCAGGGCACGCCTGGCCCGATCCGGGGCTCACGTTCTGCGGCCTGCGTGCCGATACCTCAGCACGTGGCGGCCGACGCCGGACGTCGTCACGACCAGGAGGCAGATCGTGGGAGCGACCGTCCGCACCGATGGGACCGCGTGGTCCGCTGGTGCCCGCGCACGGATCTGGCCGCGCGTGGCGCGGCGATCCGCCCTGGCCGCGGTGCTCGCGGTCGGCGTGATCGGCGGCACCGCCGCACTGGCACAGTCGGACACCGACGATGCGGGGTCCACGCCCAGCGAGCTACTCGGTGACCTCGACGACATCGAGCAGCGCCTCCCCGAGGACGGGCCCGTCAGCGGCGTCGAGCTGTTCGCCACGGAGACGTGGGGCAGCCTCGACGGGGACGCCACCAGCGCACGCGCGGAACTGGACACCGTCGAACCCGACCTGCGTGCGTTGTTCATCGACGCCGATGGCGCCGAAGGGGATGTCGCGGACGCGGTGGCGATGGTCACCCGCGGATGGCTGGACCTGTGGTTGGCGGCGGATGCCATCAGCGCGGCTGAAGCCCACGACCTCGCGTTCCCGATCGACACGACCGATGGCGACGACGTCGCGACCGGTGCCGATGACCTGCGGGGCGCGATCGAGATCGGCGTCGAACTGGTCATCGACGGCCGTGATCGGCTCCACGAGGGCTACACCGAACTACGGGAACTCGGGGAAGCCGAGCCGGACGCGCAGACACGGCTGGACGAGCGCGCCGACGCGGCGGAGGTCTACGACGCCGAGGTTCGTCCCCGGTTGGTGCTCCTGCGTTCGCAGCCCACGAGCACCGTGGCGATACCCGTCGAGCGGTTCGTCACCGATGCACCGGGGGCCGATCCCCGCGCGACGTCGCTCGGGGTCATCTGCGTCGATCGTGAGGAACTCGAGGAGATCGGCAACGTCGCCTCAGAGGAGGTTCTGAACGAGCTCGAGGAACTCGAACGGGTCGACTGTCCCGGTCTGCCACCGGAGCTGGCCGACTGATCCCGAACGTGGCGGAGCCTCAGCGAGCGAAGAGCTCCGCGATGCGGTCGATGCCCTCGGCGAGGTCGTCGTCGCCGAGCGCGTACGACAGCCGGGCGTAGCCGGGTGCACCGAACGCTTCGCCGGGGACGACCGCCACCTTCGCCTGCTCGAGGAGTACCTCGGCGAGCTGCAGGGTGTCGTCCACCCGGCGACCTCCGAGCTCGCGCCCCAGCACGTCCTCGAACGACGGGAACACGTAGAAGGCTCCCTCGGGCTCGGCCAGCCGCACGCCGTCGATCGCGGCGAGCTTGCTGACGGCGGTGCGGCGCCGCTGGTCGAACGCCTCACGCATGGCCGCCACCTCGTCCTGCGGCCCGGTCAACGCCGCGAGTGCCGCGACCTGGGCCACGTTGCAGACGTTGGAGGTGAGCTGGCTCTGGAGCTTGGACATCCCGGCAGCGAGCTCCGCGGGCGCGACCGCCCACCCGACCCGCCAGCCGGTCATGGCGTAGGTCTTGGCCACACCGGACGCGATGATCGTCCGGGGGGCGACCTCGGGCGCCGCAGCGGCGATCGAGGTGAAGCTGGCCGATCCGTAGACCAGGTGCTGGTAGATCTCGTCGGTGATGACCCAGATCCCGTGCTCCGCCGCCCAGCGCCCGACCTCGGCCGTCGCCTCCGGCGAGTAGACCGCGCCGGTGGGGTTCGAGGGTGAGACGAAGACCAGGGCTTTGGTCCGTTCGGTCCGCGCTGCCTCGAGCTGGTCGACGCTGACCTGGAACCCTCGTTCGGTCGTGGTCGGTAGGGCGACCGGGACGGCGTCGGCGAGCTTGATCTGCTCCGGGTAGCTGACCCAGTAGGGCGCGGGCAGCAGCACCTCGTCACCGGGGTCGAGCAGGGTCATGAAGATGCTGTAGAGCGCGTGCTTGCCGCCGTTGGTGACCACGACCTGGTCCGCCGCGATCTCCATGCCGCTCGTGGTGCTGAGGTCAGCCGCGATCGCCGCACGCAGCTCCGGGAGCCCGGCGCCGGGGGAGTAGCGGTGGTGGATCGGGTCGCTCGCCGCCCGCTGCGCCGCCTCGACGATGTGCGCCGGGGTCGGGAAGTCGGGCTCACCCGCGCCGAACCCGATGACGGGTTCACCGGCGGCTCGCATGGCCTTGGCCTTGGCGGTGACCGCCAGGGTGGGGGATTCCTCCATGTCGCGGATGCGTGTCGCGAGGCTCACAGCGGGCTCGATTCCT
>SKNP01000172.1 GCA_007120485.1 Nitriliruptoraceae bacterium | reverse complement strand
GACTCCGTCACCGGGCTCGGCTCCCCGGGCGGTGCGGCTGCGGTCGGCGCGGTCGACAAGGATCACCCGACCGTCGCGGCCTGGGACGCGTAGACCACGCCTACACGCTCGACCACCCCAGGTCTCGAGCGTCGATCGATCGAAGCGCCCGAGTTCGCACCCCGGACTCGGGCGTCGTCGTGGCCGGTCCGCCCGAGCGGCAGGTGGGGACGTGCCACCTCGGTAGACTCCCCGTGCCGCGCCGTTGGAGGGTTGCTGTGGCCTACGTGATCGCCGAACCGTGCATCGACGTCAAGGACAAAGCCTGCGTCGAGGAGTGCCCGGTCGACTGCATCTACGAGGGCGACCGGATGCTCTACATCCACCCCACCGAGTGCATCGACTGCGCCGCCTGCGAGCCGGCCTGCCCGGTGGAGGCGATCTTCTACGCCGACGACGTCCCACCGGAGTGGGGCGAGTTCACGGCCATCAACTCGGCGTTCTTCGAGAGCGACGTCACCGGACTCGGTGCCCCCGGCGGCGCCGGCGAGGTCGGCGAGACCAAGGTCGACCACCCGAAGGTCGCGCAGTACGAGATCGCGTAGAGCGGCGCGGTCGGTGTTCCGGCGTCGAGGTCCGATCGACGTCCGAACGTTGGCCGAGGAGCATCTGGATGCGGGGCGCCCCACCGGGTGGTTCGAACCGCTGTACGCGCAGGCGTTCGGGGACCGGACCGCGATCCCCTGGGCGCAGGACGGCGCCGACCCGGCCGTCCTCGACTGGCTCGAGGCGCCGGTGGCCACCCCGCCGGGTGATCGCGCGGTCGTCGTGGGCTGCGGGCTCGGTGACGATGCGGCGGCGCTGGCGCGGCTGGGGTGGACCGTCACGGCGTTCGATGTGTCGCCGTCGGCGGTGCGTTGGGCCCGGCGCCGCCACCCGAAGGTCGCCGTCGACTGGCAGGTGGCCGACGTCCTCGACCTCCCGGCGAGCCTGCTCGGCCGGTTCGACCTGGTCGTGGAGGTCCGCACCGTCCCGTCGCTCCCCGGGGTGGTCCGGGATCACGCCATGGATGCGATCGGTCGACTCGCCGCGGAACGCGGCCTGGTCCTGGTCGTCACCCTGCTCGCCATGGACGCCGAGGTGGCACGTCGGTGGGTGGGACCGCCATGGCCGCAGGCGCCGAGCGAACTCGCCGTGTACCGAGGCAGCGGGCTGACGCGCCTGGCGTTGGAGCACGCACCCGCCGGCGATGACGGGGCGGTGACGGCGCGGGTCACCTGGCAGCGTCCAGCTGGGGCCCCAGCCACCGACACGCCTGCCCCCGGTCCGGGGTTACCGATCGTGTGACTCGGGCGACCTAGTCGTCGTCGACGCCCAGGAGCCGTTCGGTCTGGGAGACCGCCAGCTTGCGGGCGATCACGACCCCGGCAGCGACGACCGCCGACCACAGCAGCAGGTCACGCAGTTGCGTGTCGTCGCCGACGTCCGCGGCGCGGGGCGGCTCCTCGCCCTGCGTGAGCCGCCAGCCAGCCTCGGCCGCACGACGGGCGGCCACGGCCGCGGTCGCTGCCGCGCCGGCCGTCACCATCCGGGTGAGCAGGGGGTTCATGGCGTCTCCGAGCGGTCGACGATCGGGCGGTGGGCGGTGTCATGCCTCGTGGGAGAGGTGCGCGGTGACCGAGGCGATGTCGTCGTGGAGGCGGGCGGTGACGCCGGCGGCGATGTCGCCGCGCAGTCGCCGCTTCGTCCGCCCGTAGGCGCGCGCCGGCAGTTCGGCCAAGGTCCGCGCACGATCGAGCGCGACGTCCAGTACCTCGTCGGCCGGACGGACCTGGTCGGCGAACCCAGCGGCGACGGCCTCGGCGGCGTCGACGCGCTCTCCGGGGAGCAACAGGTCCTCGAGCCGGTCGGTGCGGACGTTGGCGCGCGCCAACGCGATGCCGTACTCGGGCATCTCGAAGTCGATCTGGGTCTCGAGCAACCCCCAGGCACCGTCCTCGGCGGCGACCGCATGATCGCAGGCCATCGCCAGCATGGTGCCGGCGGCGATCGCGTGCCCGGGAGCGGCGCAGACCGTCGGGCGGGGATCGGTCCACCAGCGCATCAGACACCGGCCGAGGGCGACCAGGAGGTCCTCGGTGCCGCGGCGGCCGTGCTCCGCCATCCACTTGACGTCCAGCCCCGCGGTGAGGATCCCGGGGCGTCCGGTCAGGACGACGGCGTCGGCGTCCGCCTCCAGCGCCGCTTCGATCGAGAACAGGGTGTCCGGACGCAGCGCGTTCTTGGCCTCGTCATCGAGCGTGACGACCAGGACCTGACCATCGTGGTGCTGCCGGACGGTTGCGTCGGTGGCCTCGGCCACGCCCGATCTCCTCGTCGTGTCGGACGGAGCCTACTGGTGAGGTCGGCCACGCGGCCGTCGGCCCCCGGGCCGCAGGCGGGTGGACCCCGTCGCGTCCCGTCAGACCAGCAGCCGTGCCGCTGACCGCTCCCGCGATGGCGCGTAGATCGCCCACGCGGCGGCCAGGCGGCGGACCCCCTCGGCCAGCATCGGTTCCGGTCGGGCGAACACGATGCGTACCGAGCGACGGTTGCCGTCGTCGACCGAGAGCGCCGGTCCCGGGACCACGGTGACACCGTGCCCCTGGGCGATCTCGGCGAGTTCGTCGGCGTTGCCGTGGGGGAGCGTCGCCCAGACCGACAGACCTCCAGGGGGCTTCTGCCAGGTCCAACTGCTGAGGTGACGGGTCAGCAGGTCGCAGAGCAGGTCGCGGCGTGGCACCAGCTCGGCGCGTCGCTCGGCCTGCACCTGCTCGCGGTGTTCCAACAGCCGGACCGCGAGGAGTTGGCTGACCAAGGGGGTTCCCAGGTCGGCGACGGTCTTGGTCGCCAGCATCCGGACCGCCCAGTCGTCGGGGGAACGGATCCAGCCGACGCGGAGTCCGGCCCAGAAGAGCTTGGAGGTCGAGCCGATCGTGTGCACCGACGCCTCCGGGGTCAGCGCGGCGATCGGTGGCGGCAGCTCGCTCCCGTCGAGATCGACGTCGGCCATCGCCAGGTCCTCGAGGACGACGGTGTCGGTCTCCGCGGCGAGCCGACCGAGTTCGCGGCGACGCTCGTGCGACATGACCGCGCCCGTGGGGTTGTGGAACGTCGGCGTCACGTAGATCAGGCGGGGTTCGACGCGCTCGAGCAGTTCCGGGAGGACGTCGACCCGTGCGCCGTGCTCGTCCACCGGCAACGGCACCACGCGTGCATCGAACCGTCGGAACACGTCCAGCGCACCGGGGAACGTCGGCGACTCCACCACCACGGTGTCGCCTGGCTCGAGTACCTGGCGGGCGACCAGCGAGATCGCCTGGTGCGCGCCGGTGGTGACGATGACGTGGTCCTCGCCGGTCGCCAGGCCGATGTCGGTGAAGCGCTGCGCCACCACCTGGCGCAGCGCGCGGAGCCCCTGGGGGAGGTATCCGTGGTGCTCGGTCAGCGATCGGACCGCGTCGACGTCGAGCGATGCGAGGAGATGATCGACCGTGGCGTTGCCGGCGACCGCGGCCACCGACAGGTCGATGGCTTCGTCGTCGAGGTGGCTCTCACCCGGCCCCGAGCGCTGCTCGAGCCCGTCCTCGGACAGGAACAGCCGTCCGGTCGCGACGGCGTCGACACGCTCGTCGTTGCGGGTCTCGGCCGGCAGTCGCACCCAGGTGCCGGACCCTTGCCGGCTCTCCAGCCACCCCTCGGTCTTGAGACGGTCGTAGGCCGAGACCACCGTCGCGCGGCTGACCGACAGCGAGCGGGCCAGGGACCGCTCGGGGGGCAGGACGGTGCCCAAGGGGACCTCGCCGCGGTCGACGGCGCGCTTGAGGCCGTCGGAGAGCAGCCGGTAGAGCGGCCCGTCACCGGCGAGCGCTGGTGCGAGGAGCTCCGCCAGATGCGGTCCACTCTCGCGGATTGGCTCGTCCAATGGCAATCCAAATAGAGGGTGTGGCAGAGTTGGACCGGTAAGTCCGAGCTGATAACGTACCACCTACAAGCCAACCGGCACGGTCCAACTCCCAAGGACACCGCCGGTCCCGGGATCCGGTTCCACGGGCCTTCCGGTGGATGGTCACCCATCCACCACCCGCACGGACCCCGAAGACAACCAAAGACCGCGCGTGATCCGCCTCTCCCAGCGGTTCGCGTGCCCGCTCGGACACGAGGAGCTCCCTCTCTCTCCCGCAGCGGTGGCTCTCCCACCACCGCGCATTGGATGCTCTCCCCATCCGCTCCCAGCGGAGCTCCCCCGAGCGTACGACGTCCCCCCGGTTCTCCCACCGGGGGGACGCTTCGTTGTCCGGCGGTTGCCGGCGTCCGCTCAGGTCAACGGCAGGCTCGGGACCCCGTCCAACCCGTCCAGCAGCCGGACGCGGACCCCGCACGCGCGCAGGAAGTCGCGGACCTCCTCCCAGCCCTCGTACCGGCCCCCGCTGGCGACCACCTCGGCGACACCCGAGTTGGCCAGCAGCTTGGCGCAGCCGAAGCACGGCGCGCCGGTGCAGTACAACGTCGCGCCGTCGCGCTCCTCGGGGGAGGAGAACAGCAGGGCGTTGGCCTCCGCGTGGATGGCGATGCAGCGCTCGTAGTCGGCCCCTTGCGGCGCGTTGGAACGTGCCCGGGGGCAGGCCCCATCGTCGCAGTGCGGGTAGCCGCTCGGGCCGCCGTTGTAGCCCGTCGCCACGATCCGACGGTCCTTGGCGATCACGGCGCCGTGGCGCCGGCGCGAGCAGGTCGCTCGCGTGGACGTCGCCCGTGCCAGCTCCAGGAAGTACTCGTCCCACGAGACGCGCCCGCCTTCGCGCAGGCGTCCGATCGGCTCCACGACGCTCCCACCGCTGGCTACCGCTGTGCCCCACCCGACGACGGCACCCTACCTCGCCGGCCAACCGGGGTCGTCGCGACGGGCGGCCCGCACCCCCGGACCGCGTGGTCAGAGGTTGCCGCGGCGGCGCTGGGCGCGCTCGATCGCCTCGAACAAGGCGCGGAAGTTGCCGACGCCGAACCCCTGGGACCCCTGGCGTTGGATGATCTCGAAGAAGACCGTCGGCCGGTCCTGGACGGGTTCGGTGAAGATCTGGAGCAGGTAGCCCTCATCGTCGCGGTCGACGAGGACCCCGAGCTGCTGGAGGTCGGCCCAGGACTCGTCGACGGCGCCGACCCGCTGACGGGCATCGGCGTAGTACTCATCGGGGACCGGCAGGAACCCCACGCCCCGTCGGCGCAGGCCCGACACGGTGCGGACGATGTCGTCGGTCTCCAGCGCGAGGTGCTGGATCCCGGGTCCCTCGTAGGCTTGCAGGTACTCCTCGATCTGGGAGCGCTTCTCGCCGGGCGCTGGTTCGTTGATCGGCAGTTTGATGCGGCCGCGGTCGTCGGTGAGCACCTTCGACATCAGGGCGGTGTCCTCGGTGGAGATCGCTTCGTCGTCGAAGTGCCGCAACTGCGAGAACCCGAGCACCGACTGGTAGTACCGCGACCAGGCGTCCATCTCGCCTTCGGGCACGTTGGCGACCGCGTGGTCGATCCGGGCCAGGCCGACGTCGCTGGACATCGGATCGTCGGCGACCGGCTCGTAGCCGGGGGCGTACACGCCGTTGTAGTCCTGGCGCTGCACGAACGAGTGGATCGTGTCGCCGTACACGGCGATGGCGGCGACGACGAGTTTGCCGTGCTCGTCCTCGAGCACGGTGGGCTCGTGCTGGGGCATGGCGCCGCGGTCGAGCGCGGTCGTGAACGCCCGCTCGGCGCTGTCGACGCGGAAGGCGACGTCACGGATGCCGTCACCATGGCGCCGCTGGTGCTCGGCGATCGGGTGGTCCGACGACAGCGCCCCGCTGACCACGAACCGGATCGAGCCCTGCTCGAGCACGTAGGAAGCCCGGTCGCGGACCCCGGTCTCCGGGCCGGCGTAGCCGACGAGCCGGAACCCGAACACGCTGCGGTAGTAGTGCGCCGCCTGACGGGCGTTGCCGACCCAGTGTTCGACGGCGTCGTAGCCCTCGATCCCGATATCGCCGGTGTCGGGGCCGGGCGAGGTGGTGGTCGGGTCGGGCGAGGTGGTGGTCGGGTCGGGCGAGGTGGTGGTCGGGTCGGGCGAGGACGGGCGAGGTGAGGTCGGCGGCATCGGGCTACCTCCGGTGGGTCGGCACCGGGCCGGGAAGGTGCGCGGCACGACGGGTCACGTCGGCGGCGCGGGGTTCGCGCTCGACCGGTGGGTGGCGCGGTTCAACGACCGTACGGCACCTCGGCCGGGCAGCACCAAGGTCCCGCGCGGGCGCAGAACGGTGGTGCGCGGTGCCGCAGGAAGGCGCGTCCATCGACCGGGGCCCGTCGGCCGTGACTGGACGGTCGTCCGCCGCGAGGAGCCATGCACCTCGCGACGGCGATCACGGGTGCGGGTCGTTCGGGGATCTGTGGAGCGGGAGAGGGGTGGTGGCCCTGCAGCGCTCCACGGGTGCGGGTCGAGCACCGCGCTGGCCGTAGCCCCGGTCCGGGACGCCAGCCGAGCGCGCATGTGTGGAGCGGGAGAGGGGCTGTGGCCCTGCAGCGCTCCACGGGTGCGGGCCGTTCGGGGATCTGTGGAGCGGGAGAGGGGCTGTGGCCCTGCAGCGCTCCACGGGTGCGGGCCGAACCCGGCGGGGGACCGCCGCCGCGATGTCAGACCGGCGGGATCTCGCCCGGCGGTAGGTCGCTGCGGCCCTGCAGCGGCGAGAGCTCGAACTCCGGTCGGCCGATCCGGAGGAACTCGACCGGTTCGTCGTTGGCCAGGTGCTGCTCAACGAGCTGCGGCACGTCCTCGACCGTCACCCCGCCGTACCACACGTCGTCAGGGGCGACGTAGATCGACGGACCCACCATGCAGGGCTCGAGGCAGCCCGACGCGATCACCTTGACGTCGACCAGCCCCTGCTGGCCCGTCTCCTCGCGTAGCGCCTCGAACACCGAGTCGCTGCCGCGCCGGATGCAGGAGGGGCGTGGATGCTCCTCCGGTCGCTCGTTGATGCACACGAAGACGAACTTTCGTGGCATGCCGACCCTGGCCATGGTCCGCTCCCGAGGTTGACGTCTGCCCATCGCGGGGTGGCCCAACGTAGCCTCCGCGCCGCGGTCGTCGATGCCGGCGACCGCGGCGCTTGGACGGTGCAGGGCGATGCGTGGAGGGGTTCGACCGGTGGAACGTTGGGTGTTGTTCGACCTGGACGGCACGTTGCTTGACTACGCCGCGGCGGAGACCGCCGCCGTGTCGGCGACGCTGGCGCGGGCGGGGTTGCCGGTGAGCGAGGCGCTCCTGGCGGACTACCGGCAGGTCAACCGGCGTCACTGGGAGGCTCTCGAACGCGGCGAGACCACGGCGGCGCGGCTGCGGCTCGACCGGTGGCGCGACCTCCTCGCGGCCCACCGTGCGCAGGCCGTCGATGTCGCCGAGCTCGCCGAGCACTACCTCGGCGACCTCGCAGCCGGCGCGCAGGTACTCGATGGCGCGCACGAGGTGGTCGACGACCTCGCCGAGGCCTTCTCGATCGCCTACATCACCAACGGGTTGGCTGATGTCCAGCGGCCGCGCCTGCGGGCGTCCGGGCTGTCCGACCACGCGGAGGTGGTGATCATCTCTGACGAGGTCGGGGCAGCCAAGCCGGCGCCCGAGATCTTCGACGCGGCGTTCGAGGCGATGGGGCGACCGCAGCGCACGGACGTCGCGCTGGTCGGTGACAGCCTCACCGCGGACATCGCTGGCGGACGCGACTACGGCCTGCGGACCGTGTGGGTGGCCGACCCGGATGAGCCGGATCCCACGGTGGACGCTCCGCGACCGGATCATCGCATCGGCCACCTCCGCGAGTTGCCACCGTTGCTCCGACGTGCGATGTGAGCCCGCCGCCCGCGTGCGACGTGAGCCCGCCCCCGGCCCGCGATGTGAGCCCGCCGCCCGCGTGCGACGTGAGCCCGCCACCAGCGTGCGATGTGAGCCCGCCACCCGCGTGCGACGTGAGCCCGCCACCGGGCCGCGACCCATCGACGCGCGGCGTGGCCCCGGATGACCGGGGTGCGCATCGACCGCACTCGCCGCGTGCGATGACGCCCCGACCCCCGACGCAGGAGTTGCCGTGACCCTCGCCGCGACCCGTCCCGCCGGCCCGCAGACGGTGACCTTGCCGGCCGCCCAGCACGTCTTCGAGTTGCGGCCGGGCGCGCCGTGCGTGATGGGCATCGTCAACACCAACCCCGGCTCCTTCTCGGATCGGTCCCACCTGGCGACGACCGAGCAGCAGCTCGCGGCGGCGATGGCCATGGTCGACGCGGGGGCCGGCATCATCGACATCGGCACGGACTCGGGGGTGACCTACGGCGAGCCGATCGACCTCGACACCCAGATCGCCCGCGCCGTGCCGCTGGTCGAGGCGTTGGTGGCGCGCGAGGTCCCCGTGTCGGTCGACACCCCGTTCGCGGAGGTCGCGGCTGCCACCCTGGACGCTGGCGCGTGCATGATCAACGACGTCTCGGGGCTGGCCGACGTGGAGATCGCCCAGCGGTGCGCCGACCACGGGGCCGCCCTGGTGGTCCTGCACACCCGCATCGCGCACAAGGAGGACGGCTTCCTCGACTACGACGACGTCGTCGGCGATGCCGTCGAACTCTTCGATGCAGCGATCGCGCTGGCGCAGGAGCACGGCCTGCCCCGCGACCGCATCGTGCTCGACCCCGGTCTGGGCTACGCGAAGCTGCCGGAGGACGACCTCGAGTTGCTGCGCGGCTACGACCGGCTCGCGGACCACGGGCTCGCGATCCTCACCGGGGCGTCACGCAAGTACGTCACGGGGGTGATCACCGGTGCCGAGCCACCCGAACGTCTGCCGGAGACGCTGGCGACCGTGGAGACGGTCCGCGATGCCCCCGGGTTCGTGCGCGTCCACGACGTGGACGAGGTCGCCCGCTACCTCGCCGTCCGCGAGACGGTCGACGGGCTGCGCGCCCTGCCGCCGTACGACGTGGAGGACGTCCGCCTGCGCTGGGTGGCGCCGCCGGCCGGCTGAGCGGGCCGGCCTCCGTCGGTGTCGCGCTCAGGCGTGATGATCGCGATGCTGGTAGCGCAGCAGCAGATCCCCGTCGGACTCGAACACCGACACCAGTGCGAGGCCGTGTGGGACCTCCCGGTCGCCGTGGACGATCCGGGCCGCCGGACCACCCACCAGCGCCGGGGCGAGGGTGAGGAACACCTCGTCGACGCGGTCCGCGGCGACCACGGTCTGGTTCAGCCGCGGGCCACCCTCGCACAGCACCCGGGGCAGCCCGAGGTCGGCGAGGTGGTCCAGCGCTCGCTCGATGGGGACCGTGCCCTCGCCCAGCACGTGGATCTCCGCGCGATCCTCGAGGCGGGCGAGCGCCGCTGGATCGGCCCGTTCGCACGTCAAGAGCAGCGGCCGCTCGTCCCGGTCGTCGAACACCGGCAGCTCCGGGTCGAGCTGACCGGACCGCGACACGATCGCCAGCCGGGGGGCGGCCCGCAGACCCCGCTCGGCGCGGTCCTCGCGTCGACGGGTCGACCCGGTGAGCGGGCGGTAGCGCTCCATGCGCACCGTGCCGGCGCCCACCAGCGACACGTCGTTGGACGCGCGGAGGCGCGAGAGCGCCAGCAGGTCCGCTTCGCCACCCAACCCCCCGGACAGCCCGTCGACGGCGACGGCGCCGTCGACCGAGGCGACCATGCACAGCGCGACCCAGGTGCGGTGCCGGTCGCTCCCCGCTGGCAGGGTCAGTCCGGTGTACAGCTCGCGCAGCTCCTGCTCGACCGGATCGGGGTGGAGGCGGCGCAGCACGAGCGATCCTTGGTCGAGGTCAGGTCAGG
>SKNP01000441.1 GCA_007120485.1 Nitriliruptoraceae bacterium | reverse complement strand
GAGGTCGACGCACCCTGGACCCTGCTGGCGCATCGTGCCGAGCCCGATCGCCGGTAGGTCCAGCCCGCCTGCGCTGACCGGTTCGATCGCTGCCATACCGACCTCCTGGACCGCGGATCATCGAGGGCTCAGCCTACGCGACAGCAATCGTTTGCAACAGACCGAAGGGCCCGTCGAGCAGCCGGTCACTCGACCGGTGCCGGGGCCGACCGTGGCCGGGCGTCCTGGGACGCGATCAGGCGCACCACGGCCGGACGCGACGCCCGGCCAGACGCGCCCCCGGCCAGACGCGCCCCCAGCCAGACACGCCCCCAGCCAGACACGCCCCCAGCCAGACACGAACCACGGCCGGGCGCGTACCGGGCACGATCAGACGCGGCCGTCGGGGCGGCGCGCGGTCGCCCGGAACCGACCCGCGTCATGCTCGACGCTGACCGCGATCCCGAAGGCGGAGCTCACCGCGGCATCGGTGACGACCTCGCGTGCGGGGCCGGCTGCGACCACCTCGCCGTCGCGAAGCAACAGCGCCGAGCGCACACCCGGCGGCAACTCCTCCAGGTGGTGGACGACCAGGACCACGGTCGGTCCGTGCGGGTCATCCAGCAACGCGTCCAGGTCGGCCAGCAGCGACTCGCGACCACCGAGGTCCAGACCGGCGAACGGTTCATCGAGCAGCAGCAGCTCCGGGTCGATCGCCAGTGCACGAGCGATGCGGACGCGTTGCCGCTCCCCCTGGCTGAGCGTGTCGACCCGTCGGTCGGCGAGGTGGTCGGCGCCCACCCGTGTCAGGGCAAGCTCAGCGGCGGCACGCTCCTGCGGGTCGGCGAGCACATCGGGTGCGGGCCGCATCCCACCCCGCCGAGCCGCCGCGACGAGGGGAAGTGCCGGAGCCCTCACCTGCAGGAGATCGTCGAGCGCGGTCGAGACGAACCCGACCCGTGGTCGAAGCTCGCGCAGGTCCGCGCGGCCGAAGGTCGTCCCCAGCACGGTGGCGGTCCCGCGCGTCGGGTACCGGTAGGTCGACAGCACCCGAAGCAAGGTGGTCTTGCCGGAGCCGTTGGGGCCGAGGACGGCCAGGTGTTCCCGGGGACGCACCTGCAGGTCGACGGGACCCAGGATCGTCGAGCCGTCGACGGTGACCCCGACACCGTGCAGCGAGATCACCGGAGCCGGTGCCGGCGTGGTCACGACACCGGTGGCTGGGTCGACCCGCGGACGATCAACTCCGGGCGCAACCGGATCGCATCCGCCATGCTGGTGGGCTGGTCGATCGTCTCGAGCAGCAGGTCGGCGGCGCGTCGCCCGATCTCGTAGACGGGCACGTGGACCGTGGTCAACGGCGGGGAGAGCTTGTCGGCGAACGGCATGTCGTTGTAGCCGACGATGGAGACCTCGCCGGGAACCGAGATGCCCTGCTCGGTGGCGACGTCGTAACAACCGAGCGCGATGAGGTCGTTGGCGGCGACCACCGCCGTGAACGACACGTCGCGTTCCAGCAGTTCACGGAACGCGTTCGCGCCAGGGTCCTCCTGGAACCAGTCGGCGGAGACCATCAGGTCGGCGTCGACCTCGATCCCCTCGCTCCGGGCCCAGGAGACGAAGGCCTGGTAGCGGGCCAGCCCGGTCGACACGCTCGTGGGCGCTCCGACGTAGGCGATCCGCCGGTGGCCGAGTTCGACCAGGTGCCGCAGCGCCATCCCGATGCCGGCGTGGTCGTCGCCGGTGACGGAGGGGACCCCGCCGTCCTCCGTGGTCCGGTTGACCAGGACCAGCGGCATGCCGGCCTCGCGCAGCCCGTCGATCGCGGGATCGTGCCGCCGGGCGGTGGCCAGCACCAACCCATCCACACGACGACGCAGCATCGCGTCGAGCACGGATCGTTCCTTGTCCGCGTCGTTATCGGTGTTGGCGATCACCACGGTGTACTTGGCGCCGTTCAAGCTGTCCTCGAGCCCACGCACCATCGGCGGGAACAGCGGGTTGGTCAGATCGGGGAGCACGAACCCGACCTGGAAGGTGCGGTTGAGCTTCAGCCCGCGCGCCAGCGAGTTGGGCTCGTAGCCCAGCGCTTCCGCAGCGGCCAGGACCCGGGCGACGGTGCCGTCGTTGACCAGCGGGCGCGTCTCGACGTTGAGCGCCCGTGACGCCGTCGATGGGTGCACCTCCGCCGCGCGCGCGACGTCGCGCAGCGTGATCGGCTGCTGTGTCACCATCTGGCTCCCCTCGAGGCGACCGGGCCCGGCGATCGGGTCCCGACCCGACGAGTGACCCTATCGGTCCGGTCGTCGAGCCGACCGGAGGCTAAGCTCCGCTCCCGGGAGTACAAACGTTTGTAGTCCCGTTCGTCCCAAGGTATCGGCGGAGGGCCCCAACGGTGGATCACCCCACGATCGATGTCCACGCGCACGTCGTCCCTCCGGCGTCGCTCGCCCGCTGGCAGGCCGGTCCCCGCGACGGGATCGAGCTGCTCGAGGCCCCGCAGGCGCCACCTCGACTGCGGATCGACGGGCGGGTGACCACCGGGCCCATCCTGCCCGGCCTCGTCGACATCGACGACCGGCTGGCTCGCATGGACGCCCAGGGCGTGGACATCCAGCTGCTGTCACCGTTCATCGACACGACCGCCTACGCCCTGCCAGCCGAGCAGGCGGCCGAACACGCCCGGGTGTTCAACGACCACCTCGCCGAACTGATCGCCGCCACCCCCGACCGGTTCCGGGGGCTGGCGACCGTGCCCCTGCAGGACCCGCCGGCCGCCGTCGCCGAACTCACCCGCGCGATGGACGAGCACGGCATGGTCGGCTGCGAGATCGCGACCACCGTCGACGGCGTCGAACTCGCCGACCCGCGCTTCGAACCCTTCTGGGAGGTGGCGGCCGATCGTGGCGCGCTGCTCCTGCTCCACCCACACGCCGCGCTGGCGGGCCGCGACCTGACCGAGCACTTCCTGTGGAACCTCGTCGGCAACCCCGCGGAGAGCACGGTCGCCCTCGGCCACCTGCTGCTGTCCGGCGTCCTCGAGCGTCACCCGTCGTTGCGGCTGTGCGCCGTCCACGGTGGCGGGTTCCTGCCGTACCAGCTCGGCCGGTTCGACCGCGGCTACGCCGCGTTACCCGACCGCGTCGCCAAGCAGCTGACCCAGCCACCATCGGTCTGGGCGCGGCACCTGTCCTACGACACCGTCACCCACGCGCCAGCTGCGCTGCGGTGGCTGCTCGACACGATGGGCGCCAGCCAGGTCGTGCTCGGCAGCGACCACCCGTTCATCATGGGCGACCCGGACCCGGTCGCCACCGTCGACGCGATCCCGGGGCTGACCGCCGAGGAGCGCACGGCCATCCTCGGCGCCAACGCCGCACGGCTGCTGGAGAGCGCCAGTAGCTGACGGCCACCCCGCGGCCCGCCGGCCGAGCGGGCCGACCAGCCGCTCAGCCGCTGAGCCCGAGGCACCAGGCGCCGACCCCGACCAGCCCTCAGCCCTCACCCCTCAGCCACTCACCCCGAGCCTCGCGGCCATCCAGTCCGCGGACTGGGATCGGTAGCGGTACGGCCGGTTGTTGACCACGTGGTTGCCGTCCTCCACCCGCCAGTGATCGGTGGGGCCGGCCGCCTCCGCGGCCAACCGCTGGGGCTGCTCGACACCGAACAGCCGGTCGCGGTCACCCGAGATGACCAGCAACGGACACGTGATCCGTTCGGCGACCCCGGCCAGCGACAGCTGCCCGGCACGTTCGCGGGCATCCGCCTCGTCGGTCGCACCCGAGCGGACCGTGAACGCCGATCGTGTCAGGCCGGGAAGCCCATCCCAGGCCGCACCGAAGTCGTACGGGCCGGACAGGGCGATGCACGCGGCGATCCGCGGTTCGAACGCCGCTGCCCGCGGCGCGTAGTACCCGCCGAGGCTCACGCCCCACAGACCGATCCGATCGGCGTCCAGGTCCGGGCGTGCGACGAGGTGGTCGACGACCGCGGCGATGGGCGCCTCGTAGTCGGGGCGGATCACCAGGTCGTGTTCGCCCTCGCCCTGGCCGGGCCCGTCGAACGCGAACGTGGCCATCCCCCGGTCGAGGAAGTGGGCCTCGTTGGTACCCATCTCCTCCTTCGCGGAGTCGAGGCCCATCGCCATGACCACGACCGGGACCGGATGGTCTCCGCTGTCACGTGGCCGTCGGAGGTTCCCGATCAGCGTGGTGCCCGCGAAGGGGACCTCCACCCGCTCCGCTGGGGGGTCGAGGTGGTCGAGCGCCAGACGGTGACAGGCGACCGCCCGGGCGTGTGCAGCGTGCATCTCGTCGAGGTCGTCGACGAACAGGTACTTGGCGAAGTGGTACTCCACCGCGGCACGGACCAGATGCTCGCCGGCGGTCCGGCCGGCACCGGCGTCCAACGCCTCGCGACCGAGCGCCTCGTGGACCGCCGCGCGTGAACTCCACGCCGCGCACCAGTCCTCCCACCGTTCGAGGTCCTGCGTGACGTCGGCGAAATCGGGGTAGGGCACGCCGTTGGCCACGAACCGCGGCGCCCAGTTGGTGATCGCTGCCTCGACCCGTGCGTCGCGTCCCATGTCGTGTCCTCCTCGGGTTGGTTCCTCGTCACGTTCCCCCGCGAGCCGTCACCGGCTCACCGCTATCGCATCCCGACAGCTCCGCCGCAGCCCCCACCCCACCGCCCCGTCACCACAACCCCGTCACCCCGTCCCACACCAGCTTGGCCGCGGTCCCGGCCAGCAACGCGAGGATCCAGCGGTCGAACGCCTGCTGGCTGATCCGGTTCGCGTACCGGGCCCCCAGCGGCAGGATGAGCATCATCGGCACCAGCGACAGCAGGCTCTCGGCCAGCCGACCGCCGGTGTAGAGCCCGACCTGCCACAGCGTGATGACCTGCACCACGGCGTAGACCTGGAACAGCGTCACCAGCGACACCACGTAGACCGCCTTGGGCAACCGGTACGCGTGGATGTAGGCGGTCAACAGCGGGCCGGAGATCCCCGTCGCCCCTTGCAACACGCCGGCGACCAACCCGACCGGGCCGGACGTCAGCCGGGAGTGCTCGGGCTTGAGATGCACCTCGAGGCTGCTGGTGACCATCACGATGTAGACCACGATCATCGTGGCGAGGACCAAGGCGAGGATGGCCGGGTCGAGCACATCGAGGCCGTAGGTACCGGCGATCGCCCCGACCGTGCCGGTCGCGAGCAGGATCGGCAGGTCACGGGTCGCTCGCAGCTCGCCGCGGTACCGCCACAGCAGCCAGGTGTTGGTGACCACCCCGGGGATCGCCATGAGCACGACGGCCCGCTCGACCCCCAGGAACACCGCCATCACCGGGATCGCGATCTGCGGCAGGCCGCTGCCGGTCACGCCTTTGACGAACGAGCCGATCCCGATCGCGACCAGGATGATCGCGAGTTCGACCACCAGCGAGCGGTCGATACCGCTCACCCGTCGGTCCGAGCTGCACCGAGCGCACGCCACACGCGGTGCGGGGTCAACGGCAGGACGAGGTCGTCGACCCCGTCGGGGGCCAGCGCATCGAGCACGGCGTGCAGGATCGCCGGCGGCGCGCCGATGCAGCCCGACTCCCCCGCCCCCTTGGCGCCGAGCGGGTTCGACGGCGCCGGGTGGGTCTGTCGGCCCGTCTCGAAGTCCGGCAGGTCCGCCGCGCTCGGCGTGAAGTAGTCCAGCAGGGTCGCCGTCTGCAGCTGCCCTTCGGGGTCGTAGACGACCTCCTCGAACAACGCCTGAGCGACACCCTGCGCCAGCGAGCCATGGACCTGTCCCTCGACGATCGTCGGATCGAGGACGGTCCCGCAGTCGTCGACGGCGACCACCCGTCGCAGCCGCACGTGGCCGGTCTCGCGGTCGACCTCGACGACCGCACCGGTCGCGCCGTAGGGGAAGGTCTGCGCGTGCGGGCTGTAGGTCTCGTCGCTGGCCAGCCGCTCGCCCTGCGCGTCGGCCACGCTGGCCAGGTCGGCCAGCGAGACCGAGCGGTCCGGCGCACCGGTGACCCTGACCGTGCCGTCCGCCAGCTCGAGGTCCGCAACGTCCACCTCGAGCTCCTGGCTGGCCAGCTCCAGCGCCCGGTCCCGGACCCGCTCCGCGCAGCGTCGGATGGCGGAGCCGCCGATCTGCGCCGACCGGCTGGCGTAGCTGCCGGTGCCCGCCGCGACCGCGTCGGTGTCGCCGGTCACCACCTCGACGGCCGAGACGTCGAGGTGGAACACGTCCGCGGCGAGCATCGCCCACACGGTGTCGTGCCCCTGCCCCGCGGCCGCGGTGCCGGCGCGGACGATCGGCGCGCCGCCGGGGCCGATCTCGACCTGCGCGTACTCGCTGGAGTCCGGGGCGCCGCCGGCCCGTTCGAGGAACATCGCGATGCCGACCCCGAGGGCCGGTGCGTCGGTGGCGGCACGCCGACGCTGCTCGTCGCGCAGCGCGGGGAGATCCAGCCGGGACACCAGCTCCTCGAGCGCGGCCGGGTAGTCGCCGGAGTCGTAGAGCGCGCCGGTCGGGCTGCGGTAGGGCAGCGCGTCGGCAGGGATGAGGTTGCGCCGGCGGACCTCCACCGCGTCGAGGCCGGCTGCCCGACCGAACGCTTCCACCGCCCGCTCGATCGCCAGCGCCGCCTCCGGACGGCCAGCACCGCGGTAGGAGCCGACCGGTGCCCGGTTGGTCACCACGATCGTCGTGTCGACCACCAGGTCGGCGATCGCGTAGGTCCCCGGCGCCATCAGCCCGGTGAACGCAGGCACGTGCGCACCGTTGTGCGGGTAGGCGCCGACCTCCGCGGTCAGCTCCAGGTGCGCGGCGCGGATCCGGCCCTCGC
Source organism: Nitriliruptoraceae bacterium (assembly GCA_007120485.1). Lineage (GTDB taxonomy): Bacteria > Actinomycetota > Nitriliruptoria > Nitriliruptorales > Nitriliruptoraceae > SKTG01. Next base: position 3,046 of record SKNP01000441.1, on the reverse strand, counting down.
GGTCGCCGGCCAGCCGGACCCGGTGGTGCATGCCGCGGCCGTGCGTGCCTCCCTGGAACGCTTCGGTGCGGGTCTCGGTCCAGTGGACCGGCTGCCCGAGTCGGCGTGCCACCTCGGCGACGATGGGGTACTCCGGGAACAGCATGCCGCGCAGCCCGAACGCCCCGCCGACATCGGGCGTGACGACCCGGATCGCGTCGGGGGCCATGCCCAGCAGACGGGCGAGCTGACCCCGCAACCGATGGGGTGCCTGGTGGCCGCAGCGGACCTCCAGCCGGGCGTGTGGACCGTCGCCGCTCGGGGTGACCCGGATGCTGAGGGGCTCGATCGGGACCGGCGCCAGCCGTGGGTGCGGGACCTCGACCTCGACCTGGACGGGCCACCGGTCGAGGTCGGGCGGGCCGTCGCCGTCCGCGGGGCTGCGACGCCGTGCCACGACGTTGGTGCCCGCCTCCGGGTGGAGCACGGCCTCGTCGCTGAGCGCCGTCGTCGCATCGGTGGCGGCCGGCAGCGGTGAGAGATCGATCAGGACCTCCTCGAGCGCGTCGGCGACCGCCCCGCGCGAGGTGCCGACGACCACAGCAACGGGCTCGCCGACGTAGCGCACGCGGTCGCGGGCCAGCGGCGGTCGGTCCATGCCGTCCACGGCCGGGCCGGCCCCCGTCCCGGGGATGTCGGCGAGGTCGAGGTCGTCGGCCGTGAAGGCGCCGACGATGCCGGGGGCCTGCTGGGCGGCGGCGACGTCGACGGCGTCGATCGTGCCGTGCGCGAGGTAGCTGCGGACGAAGCCGGCGATCAGGGCCCCGGACGCGTCGTTGCTCACGTAGGTCCCGGCGCCCGTGACCAGCCGAGCGTCCTCGCGGCGCCGGGTGGGACGCGCCTCCGTCATCGGGGAGCCCCACCGGAGGTGGTCGGCAGCGCCACCTCGATGACGCCGCGGGGGGCGGTGTGCAACGAGACGGCACCGTCGTCGGTGATGGCGACCAGCTCACCGGTCTGGACCCCGGCGCGCCGGTCGGGGGTGACCACGTTGGGCTGCACCACCACCGTCATCCCGGTGCGCAGCGGCAGGTCGGGCACGGGTTCGCCGAACCGGCCGATCACCGGGGGGAGGTAGCCGCCGCCGAACCCGTGCAGCAGGTCGTCGCAGAGCTCGAACCCGGCGTCCTCGATGCTGCGCGCCGCGGCCACCACCTCGGCAGGCGTGGTGCCATCGCGCAGCACGTCGAGCACGGCGTCGAAGGCGGCCTGGGCGGCGTCGTGCAGCTCGGCGTACCGGGCGTTGGGCGGTTCGCCGACCGTCAAGGTGCGCAGGACCTGACCGGCGTAGCCCCGGAACGCGGCGCTGATCTCCGTCACCGCCACGCTGCCGCGCGCGACCGTCGCCCCGACGGGCTGCTGGGCGGGGACACACCGGTCCGGATCCGCCATGTCGGTGACGCTGAGGTAGTGGATGTGGGTCGTCCCACCGTGCGGCACGTAGGCGCGTTCCATCGCGTCGATGAGCTCGCGATCGTTGGCACCCGGCTGCAGGCCGGCGACGAGCCCGGCCAGCGCGCGGTCGCTGAGCCGTGCGCCGTGCCGCAGGTGCTCGATCTCCTCGTCGGACTTGATGGTGCGCAAGCGGGTGTAGGCCGGGCCGAGGTCGACCGGTGGGCCGAACGCTGCCGCCAACGCGTCACGGACCTGGTAGGGGACGTCCCCGATCAGCCCGAGCGTCTGTCGGTCGCCGCCGAGCTGGCGCAGCTGCTCGACCACGGTGTCGATCGTCGAGGTACCACCCCAGACCACCTGCGCGTCACGGGCCAGCTCCGCGGCCAGTGGCGTGTGGTTGTGGAACTGGACGACCAGCACGTCCGGGTGGTCGGGCCCGATCAGCGCGACCGCCTCTCGGGTGACCGGCCAGCGGGTCAACCACGGGATCGCCGATCCGTTGCGGTTCGCGCCGTAGGCGACGATCCGGTCGCAACCGGCCGCCTGCGCCGCGTCCAGCACGGCCGCGTGGCGGCGTGCCAGTTCCGCGTCGGAGAACGGGCCGGGAGCCCTATCCGGCTCCGGCGCCCACGTGGGGAGCCTCGGTGCGTCGCTCATCACGCTCAGTTCGACTGGGTCGGGTCGTACCACGGAGCGAACCGCCCCGTGGCCCACTTGACCCCACCGAGGATGGCGACGCCGACGGCGGCGAGCGCCAGCACGGCGACCATCGCCTCGTTGTGGCTGAAGCTGCGCGCGTTGACCAGGATGTAGAAGCCGAGCCCGTCGAGCCCACCGATGATGTACTCCGCGACGACCGCCCCCACCAGGGCGCGGCCCGACGCCAACCGGAAGCCGGCCAACAGGTACGGGATCGAGGCGGGCAGCACCACGCCGAACCAGACGCGCCAGCGTGGCGCGCGGTAGGTCTTGGCCACCTCCAGGTAGTGCTGGGAGACCGACCGCGACCCGTCGTAGACGTTGAGCACCATCGGGAAGTAGGCCGCGACGACGATCACGGCCAACCGCGCGGTCTCCGAGTAACCCAACCACATCGTGACCAGCGGGACGACCGCGACCATCGGCAGGGCGAACAGCGCGTTGGTGTAACCGCGCAGCGACCAGCCGATCCACTTGATCTGGCCCATCGCGAGGCCGACGACGACCGCGGCACCCACCGCGAAGATCAGGCCCTGCACGATCGGCAACATGGTGCCGAGGAAGGCGTCGATGAACTCCCGCGAGGTCAGGACATCGAAGAAGACCGGGGCCATGTCGGTCGGGCGCGCGGTGTAGGGTGGCGCGAACAGCCGCGTCCCGAACTCCCACAGGACGAGCAGCAACACGCCGACGGCGATCCGCGCGCGGGCGCCGTAGGAGATGATCTCCCAGGGCTTGCGCCGCGAACGGCCGGCCGGCGAGGTGGTCGCGGAGGTCGGCTGCGGGTCCGGCTCGGGCCGATCGGTGCCGGTCCCGAGATCCGCGGTGGTCTGGTCGCTCATGACGAGGTACCCCTCCAGGCAGCGAACCGGTCCTCGAGCCGTTGGCCGATCGACATGAACAGCACACCGAG
>SKNP01000367.1 GCA_007120485.1 Nitriliruptoraceae bacterium | reverse complement strand
GCGTTCGTCGCCTCGCGGTTGGACCCGGACGCCGGCGGCTTGGCGTTCGGCACCCTGCCCGATGACCTGGACCTGGCCCCGGTGCTCAGCCGAGCGTTGCCGCAGCTGGCGTAGGCGGCGAGCCGCACTGGGGACGCCGGCCGTCAGCGGTCCAAGGTGCGCGGATCGTCGGGGACGTCTACGGCGTACTGCGCCAGGACCTCCAGCGGGACGATCTGGAGCGCCGTTTCGTTGGTGGCGGCCAGCACGACCGGAGCTGCTGCCCCGTCGCGATGTGCTCGCAGCCAGTTCGGGGCCGTCACGCACCAGCGGTCGCCCGGCGACAGCCCGGGGAAGTGGAACTCGGGACGCGGCGCGGTGAGGTCGTTGCCGATCGCCTGCTGGTGGGCGAGGAACTCGTCGGTCATCACCGCGCAGATGGTGTGGCTGCCCAGGTCGTCCGGGCCGGTCCGACACGAGCCGTCACGGAACCACCCGGTCAGCGGGTCGACGCTGCAGCCTTCCAGCTCGCCACCGAGAACGTTGCGCTCATCCATGGTCGCGAGGGTAACCAGCGTCGGGGGCTCGCACCGTCGCCGGAACGTCGTCCGGTCACGCCGGCGACAACGCGGGTGGCCAGCCGCGGTCGAGCCCATCCGCCGGTCCGTTGCTGGGCCGGTGTGTCGTGGCTGCGATCGCGGTCTCGGACGGGCTCAGGGGGCCGGTCCTGATCACGACGGGACGGGCTCGGCGACCACCACCTGGTTCCGGCCGCGATGCTTGGCCTGGTAGAGCGCTCGATCCGCGCGGTCGATGAGGTCCTTCGCGGTATCGCCGCGCATGAACGACGCGACCCCGGCCGAGCAGGTCTGCTCGTGCGGCACGAGGGCACGGAGGCGTTCGACGACCATGCGGCACCCGTCCAGGTCGACGTCCGAGAACACCGCGACGAACTCCTCGCCGCCGTAGCGGGCGAGGACGTCGACGGGTCGCAGGACCTCGTGCCAGGCGGCAACGAGATCCTGCAACAGCTCGTCACCGGCGCGGTGGCCGAAGTCGTCGTTGAACCGCTTGAAGTGGTCCAGGTCGAGGAACACCAAGCACAGCGAGGCACTGGTGCGGCCAGCACGGGAGATCTCGCGGTCGAGCTCGTGCTCCAAGTACCGGCGGTTGGCCGCGCCGGTCAGCGGATCGGTCAGCGACAGCTCCTCGAGGACCTCCGCCTGTCGCCGTGTCTGCGTCGCCAGCCCGGCCATGCGCCCCATGATCAGCAGGAACAGGACGATCGACGCGATGGCCGCGATCCGGACGAGCGCGACGTCGGTACCTGCGGTCATCAGGATCACCGCAGGCGCGAGCACGGCCGCCGCCCCGAGGACCACCAGGCGCTGGCCCGACAGCCGTGGTGCTGACCGGACGGACGGTGGCTCGGCCGCCGCGGTCGGGTGCCACGCCGCGGCGACGAACAGGACGTAGGCGACCAACCATGCTCCGTCGGTCATGCCTCCGGGGTCGTACCAGCCCGTCGCGTTGCCGTGGGCGTAGAGGACGTCCGCCGCCAGGTAGGCCACCATCCCCAGGAGCAAGAACAGGTACGCACCCATCCGTGCGGTGTGGGCGAACACCAGGTGCAGGAGCAGCGGGAACAGGAGCAGGTCCGCGACCGGATATGCCGCCGAGACGAGCAACTGCCCCGTGGTCAAGCTGTCGTCCTGGAGGTAGGGAGCGATCAGCACCGCCCACGCCAGCACCGTTGCCGAGGTCCCCAGGATCAAAGCGTCGCTGACGGCGCCGTCCGCTTCGCCGCGACGACGGCCGAGCAGCCACAGCGCCACCACGAAGAGCGGGTAGACGGCGAGGTAGAACGCATCGGCGATCGACGGGAAGGGTTCCAGGCCTCGCAGGTCGAGCCAGTACCAGATGCTGTGCCCGGTCGCGGCCAGCGCGAGACCGCAAGCCAGCAACTTCCAGGCCGCCGGACGGTAGAGCTGCCGCCGACGGACCGCGATGCCGACGGCGATCGCTGCGGTCGCCGTGACGCCGACGTAGACCGAGCTGGCGAAGGCCCCGTAGTCCACGATGACGTACAGCGCCGCGAGCGTGATCCCCGTACCGAGGAGCACCTGCCAGCGACGTCCAGAAGCGGGAGCGTCGGTGGTAGCTCGCACGGCGGCTCTCCTCGGGGACATCCTCCCTATCGGCCAGGCCACGGAGAACTTGATGAGGTGTCGCCATCGGTCCATCCGGGCCAACGACTACCGTGTGGCCTCGCCAACCCGTCCCGGATCGAAGGGCGCCGTCACATGTCGACACCTCACCTCAGCGCTGCCCCCGGCGACTTCGCCGACACCGTCCTCTTGCCTGGCGACCCGCTGCGTGCGAAGTACATCGCGGAGACCTGGTTCGACGACGTCGAACAGGTCAACAGCGTCCGCAACGCCTTCGGGTTCACCGGCACCTACCAGGGCATGCGGGTCTCCGCGCTGGGGACCGGGATGGGGATCCCGTCGGCGTCGATCTACGCCACGGAACTGGTGACGCAGTACGGCGCGAAGCGGCTCG